>NZ_JALBGX010000390.1:0-224 GCF_023006465.1 Rhizobium sp. PRIMUS64
GGCCGAAGCCCTCATGGCCGATCGTCATGATCGGCGATGCCAACAGGCCTGTGCACTCTTCGATCACAAGCCCCACGCAACTGTAAAAGTTCTGTAGCCTCCACAGCACATCAGGATCCGGATCGCCTATGATCGGGATCTTACGGCGCTGCTCCTTGGTGAGGATGAAGTCGGCCAGCAGGTCAGTGTCCGATTTGCCTTCCCACGCCCCATGGGCATCCTGA
>NZ_JALBGX010000391.1:0-224 GCF_023006465.1 Rhizobium sp. PRIMUS64
TCGATGAAGATCAGTTTCTCCGGATCGAGGTCCAATTGACCATCGAACCAGGCGCGCCGGCGCTTCAGGACGTCCGGTCGGTCCTGCTCCAGTGCGTGTGCGGTCTTTTTTTAAAGGTCCACCCACGGCCTCGAAGCCAGGCGCCAAGTGCGCTGCGGCTGATCTTCACCTGCCGCTCGACGGACAAGCGCTCAACCATCTCATCGAGCGTCACATCCCTACGC
>NZ_JALBGX010000392.1:0-223 GCF_023006465.1 Rhizobium sp. PRIMUS64
TGGCCTTCGGCTTGCAATGTCCTGGCTTGAGTTGCTGCCGAGCGCGGACAACCCCCAGACCAGCATCACTATCCATGGTGTGCCCTACACGGCCACTCTGGGGCCATCAGGAAGGGAGAACGACATTTACCTTTTCCAGCAATAGGGTGGAGATGGATCGAGCAATAGATGCCAGTCGTTCTTGAAAAAACACCCAAACCGTTGAGAGAGAATCCGTTTTTAC
>NZ_JALBGX010000393.1:0-223 GCF_023006465.1 Rhizobium sp. PRIMUS64
GCTCGGCTTGCGGTCGAGCAGATGACCGATCTGCAGCATGTCGGAGACTTGGCCGATCGCCTTGACACGCTCCTCCTTCGGCACGCCGCGGATCTCCATGCCGAAGGCGATATTGCCGGCCACCGTCATGTTCGGATAGAGCGCATAGGACTGGAACACCATGGCGATGTCGCGCTTGGAGGGATGCAGACCGCTGATGTCGCGCCCGTCGATCTTGATATCG
>NZ_JALBGX010000394.1:0-223 GCF_023006465.1 Rhizobium sp. PRIMUS64
GGTGTTGACGACGTTGTTCAGCGCCACCGTCATCGGCATGGATTCACCGGTGCCGGCATAGGCAGACGCAAACAGGAAGTCGTTCCAGATATTGGTGAACTGGTAGATCACGGTGACGACGATGATCGGCAGCGAGTTCGGCAGCATGATGCGGCGGAAGATCTGGAAGAAGCTGGCGCCATCGACCTGGGCGGCCCGCACCAGTTCGGTCGGAAAGGCCTCG
>NZ_JALBGX010000395.1:0-223 GCF_023006465.1 Rhizobium sp. PRIMUS64
CAGGGTCATCGCCTCGATCTGGTCATGGGTGACATAGACGAAGGTGGTGCCCATGCGCTGATGCAGCCGCTTGATCTCGGTGCGCATGTCGACGCGCAGCTTGGCATCGAGATTGGAGAGCGGCTCGTCGAACAGGAAGACCTGCGGATTGCGCACCAGCGCTCTCCCCATGGCGACACGCTGGCGCTGGCCGCCGGACAGCTGGCTCGGCTTGCGGTCGAGC
>NZ_JALBGX010000396.1:0-223 GCF_023006465.1 Rhizobium sp. PRIMUS64
TGCAAGGAGGTCGGTCAGGTTACGGCTTCGTTCCATTATCCGCTGGGTGTTCAGGCGACCGACGAATTCCTGATGAAGGTCTCGGAGATTACCGGCAAGGAAATTCCTCCGACAATCGGCCTGGAACGCGGCCGTCTCGTCGACGCTATGGCAGATAGCCAAGCCTGGCTGCACGGGAAGAAATACGCGATCTACGGCGATCCTGACTTCGTCTACGCCGTTG
>NZ_JALBGX010000397.1:0-223 GCF_023006465.1 Rhizobium sp. PRIMUS64
GCGGAAGTAGAACTGCGGACGGTAGTTGGTGAAGAACGGCGTATGACGGCCACCCTCTTCCTTCGTCAGGATGTAGGCTTCTGCCATGAACTTCTTGTGCGGCTTGACAGAGCCGGGCTTCGCCAGGATCTGGCCACGCTCGACGCCGTCACGGTTCACACCGCGGATCAGCGCACCGATGTTGTCGCCGGCCTGGCCCTGATCGAGCAGCTTGCGGAACATT
>NZ_JALBGX010000398.1:0-223 GCF_023006465.1 Rhizobium sp. PRIMUS64
TGCTGCCCAGATGGACGGCGCGATCCTGGTGTGCTCGGCCGCTGACGGCCCGATGCCGCAGACGCGCGAACACATCCTGCTGGCTCGCCAGGTCGGCGTTCCGGCAATCGTTGTGTTCCTGAACAAGGTCGACCAGGTTGACGACGCCGAGCTTCTCGAACTGGTCGAGCTCGAAGTTCGCGAACTGCTGTCGTCCTACGACTTCCCGGGCGACGATATCCCG
>NZ_JALBGX010000399.1:0-223 GCF_023006465.1 Rhizobium sp. PRIMUS64
TCGATCCCAGCATTCGCCGGGAGTTCGCCGCCGTCAGCCGGGCACTCGACGAGCGCTTTGGTCGCAATGCCATCATTCGCGGCGAAAAGGATCTCATCAACCGTGTGCCACAAGCGCAGCGCAGCGCCTTCGAGGCGATGCAGGACAGGTTGAAGGTCCTGCAGCGGACGGTGCGCATGGAAAGCAGCGAACAGATCATCTCGGAACGGCGCCAGCGGGCTGT
>NZ_JALBGX010000039.1:0-55511 GCF_023006465.1 Rhizobium sp. PRIMUS64
CGGCGGCATTGGTCTTGCGACGATGGTCGCGGCCGCGACGATCGTCGGTGCGGGCCTGCCGGCGCTGATGCCGGCTTCACCGGCTCTCTATCGCGCCGAAACGACGCTTTCCGTGAAGGCGGATGCGGCAAGCCGTGCTGCGTTCACCCAGGCTGCTGCGAAAGGGCTGTTGTCGGCGCGTACGGTTGCTTCGACGGTCGCCGCCCTGAAACTCGATCATGATCCCGAATTTGCCGGCGCCAGCGCCAATGCGCTCGGCGTCGCGCTCGATCTCCTCTCGGCGACCGGTGCTGCTGCCGATCCGGCCTCGCGCGCCGAGGCGACGCTGAAGCATGCGGTCGAGATACTGCCCGATGCCGCGACAGGCACGATCCTCGTCAGGGTGACGACCGGCGACAGCGGCAAATCCATGCGCATCGCCGCCAGGCTTGCCGAAGCGGTTTCCGCAGCAGACGGCCCTGGCGGCAACGCCGAAACCGATGCCGCCTTGCGCAAAACCTATGACGAGGCGAAGGCGGAGCTTGCCGCTTTCACGGCAAAGAGCGGCGAGGGCAACGTCAAGGTGGCGATTGATCTTCGCCGCCAGATCGACCAGCTCGATGCCGATCTGAAAGCGGCCGACCAGAATATTCTTGCCGCCAAGGCGCAGACCGACCGGCTGAAGGCCGCAAAACTTGCCGAGGTGCTCGACGGTTCGTTGCCCTCCGATATGCTCTCGCCGGCGCTGCAGGACTGGCGCGACAAATATGCCGTCGCCAAGACAGCGCTTGCGCAGCTTTCCGCCGAGCTTGGCCCGCGCCATCCGCGCCTCTTGCAGCAGCAGGCCGAAACTGATGGTCTGAAGGAGAATATGGGCAAGGAGCTTGCCCGTCTTGCCCAGACTGCCAACCTCGCCGCCAAGGCCGCCGTCGATGCGCGCAAGGGCCTCAATGACCGCCGCAACACGCTGATCGCCCAGAGCCGGGATACCGGCGTCGATTTGTCACGTCTGACCGAGCTGCGCGAAAAAGCCGATGCCGCGCGCTCGCGGCTGGAAGAGGCGACGTCCGCAGCGGTGGGAGCGGCCGCCGACGGTCGTATCGTTCTCCTGAAGCCGGCACTGGCGACGGCGGTATCGGCAACGGATGGCCGGATCGCCCGCTCGCTGATCGGCGCCGCCGCGGGCCTTGTGGTCGGTCTTGCCGCGGCTTTCCTGCTGCGCCTGCGTCGGCCCGTCGCCGATCCCGCAAGGGAGAAAATGCCGGTATCCCCGCCGCAGACCGCACTGCCGCCGACGTTCGCGCAGGACCCCGCCCAAGTCGACGAGATGGAGGTGCTGCGCTCCGAGATCTCCGGCCTGCGCGACCGGCTTCGTGTTCATGCGCTCGAAGCGCGGCAGCCGTTGCGTTGAACGAACATTTCCTTGCATTTTTGATATTGCGTTGCCGCTTTCCGACAGGATAGGGCGTTAGCGGGCATTTGACGCTCGTCAACTATCCATAGATTGACGCGAAACAGGGCGGAGAGACGTGTGACGACAGTAATCGACGGCAAGAACGTAGCAGCATCGGTCATTCAGACGGTCAAGAGTGCGACGGCAGCGCTGGAAAAGAGCAGCGGCGTCACCACCGGCCTTGCCGTCGTCATCGTCGGCGACGATCCGGCAAGCCACGCCTATGTCGGTTCCAAGAGCCGCATGGCCAAGGAATGCGGCTTCAAATCCGTCCAGCACACGTTGCCGGCCGAGACGAAGCAGGAGGAGCTGGCAGCCCTCGTCGCCACCCTCAATGCCGATCCGTCGATCCACGGCATCCTGGTGCAGCTGCCCCTGCCGAAGCCGCTCGACAGCGAGGCGATCATCCAGTCGATCCTGCCGGAAAAGGATGTCGATGGCCTGAGCGTCGTCAATGCCGGCAAGCTCGCCACCGGCGACCTGAAGACCGGACTGGTCTCCTGCACGCCGGCCGGCGCCATGGTTTTCGTCCGCCGCACCCATGGCGAGGATCTGTCCGGCCTCAACGCCGTCGTCATCGGCCGCTCCAACCTGTTCGGCAAGCCGATGGCGCAATTGCTGCTCAACGCCAATGCGACCGTGACGATCGCTCATTCCAGGACCAAGAATCTCGCCGAGGTCTGCCGCAACGCCGATATCCTGGTGGCCGCCGTCGGCCGGCCGGAGATGGTCAGGGCCGATTGGGTCAAATCAGGTGCGACGGTCATCGACGTCGGCATCAACCGGGTGCCAGCCCCCGAAAGAGGCGAGGGCAAGACCCGGCTCGTCGGCGACGTCGCCTTCGAGGAGGTCTCCGCGGTCGCCAGCACCATCACCCCGGTTCCCGGCGGCGTCGGGCCGATGACCATCGCCATGCTGATGGCGAACACCGTCATCGCCGCCCATCGCACCGCAGGGCAGACACCGCCGCAGTTTTGACTAGACCAGAAAGGCTCTAGGCCTGGGGAACAGGACCGGTCGAGGCCCTGACGATCAGCTCGGTCTTCCAGAGCTCCTGGTCGGGGAAGGGGCCGGCCTGCTTGACCGTGCCGATCAGCCGCTGCGCGATGCGAACGCCGGCCGCCCGCAATGACGAGCGTGTCGTCGTCAGCGGCACGGAAAAGCTTTCCGGTTTCAGCAGCGGCAGCACGTCGTCATGGGCGATCAGCGAGATATCCTCACCGAGCCGCAATCCGGCCTGGTTGACCGCGCGGATCGCGCCGAGCGCCAGCACCGTGCTGGAGCAGAGGATCGCCGTCGGCCGCTCCGGCAACTGCAGAAAGTGTTCCATCGCCAGCAGGCCTTGCTCGTCCGTCATCAGCGCGTGGCTCATGCAACCCTCATCGAGTACCAGCCCGCGCTCGGCAAGGGCTGATATGACGCCGTTCTTCCTGCGGATGGCAAAATCGAGATGCATCGGTCCGTTCATCAGCGCAAAGCGCGTATGGCCGAGCTGCAGCAGGAGCCGCGTCGCATCGTAGAAGGCGCCTTCATTGTCGATGTCGAGATAGGGATAGTCCGGCTCCGAACCGAAGGAGCGGCCGTGCACGACATAGGGCATGGAGAGCGATTTCAGCATGGCGAGCCGCGGGTCGTGGCCGCGCATATAGGCGACGAACAGGGCATCGACATTGCCGCTGATGGCAAGGCGCCGCAGCGCCGCCACCTCTTCATCCGGGTCGGCCGGCATGATCACGAAGTGGAAATCGTGGCGTACGGCCTCTTCGCCGAGCCCGGCCAGGAATTCACCGAAATGCACGTCGGACTGGTGGCCGGGCGCCGTCGGCATGACGAGGCCGATCGAGCCTGCCTTGCCGGTCGCAAGCCGCTGCGCCGCCTTATTGGGGCGGTACCCGGTTTCCTTGACAGCCTGGAGCACACGCTCCCGGGTCGCCTCGTTGACCTCGGGATAGCCGTTTAGCGCTCGGCTCACTGTCGTCTGCGACAGCCCCAGCAATTCCGATAGCTGCTTGAGATTCACCTGCTATGCTTCCTCCCGGCCCGCCCGTCCGCCGTCCTGAAAAGGCCTGCCGCCTCCCAGTGGCATCCAAAGCGCTTTCAATTATGTATCATCTGGCGCGCTTGACTCAAGAAAAATCGCTCCATATTTCCCGATAGACGTTGCTGCGCTGCGATATCTAGCATGTTCACCGCGGGTTTTCGCGAATTGACTTGACTCCATTCCCCCGAAAGTGAAATGAGTTGGCTGTCAAAGCGCTTTGAAATTTCTTTTGGAGGGAATTCGGCGCGGTTGGGATTGTGATGGGAGGTTGATCACATGAAAAAGTCATTTTTGATGGGCGTTGCCGTGGCAGCGCTTTTTGCCGGTACTGCGTCTGCAGCCGATCTGAAATTTGCCCCGGGACAGGATGCCAAGTTCAACTGGAAGAGCTATGACGAGTTCAAGGCTGCTCATGCCGATCTGAAGGGCCAGCCGCTGACGATCTTCGGGCCGTGGCGCGGCGAGGACGAGGCGTTCTTCCAGAGCGTTCTTGCCTATTTCACCGAAGCCACCGGCATCGATGTCAAATACTCCTCTTCCGAAAACTACGAACAGCAGATCGTCATCGACACGCAGGCAGGCTCGCCGCCGAATATCGCCGTTCTGCCGCAGCCGGGCCTCCTGGCCGATCTCGCCAGCAAGGGCTTCCTGACGCCGCTCGGCGACGACAACTCCAAGTGGATCAAGGACAATTACGGCGCCGGCGACAGCTGGGTCGGTTACGGCACCTACAAGGGCAAGGACGGCAAGGAAGCCTTCTACGCCTTCCCGTATAAGGCCGACGTAAAATCGCTGGTCTGGTATGTACCGGAGAACTTCGAGGAAGCCGGCTACAAGATCCCGACGACCATGGAAGAACTGCATGCCCTGACGGATCAGATCGTCAAGGATGGCGGCGTTCCCTGGTGCATCGGTCTTGGTTCTGGCGGCGCCACCGGCTGGCCGGCGACCGACTGGGTCGAAGACATCATGCTGCGCATGCAGCCGCCGGAAGCCTACGACAAGTGGACGACCAACGAGCTGAAGTTCACCGATCCGGCCGTCGTTGCCGCGATCGACGAGTTCGGCAAGTTCGCCAAGAACGCGAAATACGTCGATGGCGGCGTCGCAGCCGTGGCCTCGACCGATTTCCGCGACAGCCCGAAGGGCCTCTTCGCGGTTCCGCCGAAGTGCTACATGCACCATCAGGCCTCGTTCATTCCGTCCTTCTTCCCTGAGGGCACGAAGCTCGGCCAGGATGCCGACTTCTTCTACATGCCGACCTTTGCTTCGCATCCCGAACTCGGCAAGCCGGTTCTCGGCGCCGGCACGCTCGTCTCGATCGCCAAGGACTCGAAGACGGCCCGCGCCTTCATCGACTTCCTGAAGACCCCGATCGCCCATGAGGTCTGGATGGCGCAGTCGAGCTTCCTGACGCCGTATAAGGGCGTCAGCACCGAGGCCTATGCCAACCCGCAGATGAAGAAGGAAGGCGAGATTCTGACCTCCGCCACCACCTTCCGCTTCGACGGTTCCGACCTGATGCCGGGCAAGATCGGCGCCGGCGCCTTCTGGACGGGCATGGTCGATTTCGTCGGCGGCAAGTCCGCTGAAGAGGCTGCAGGCGAAATCCAGAGCGCCTGGGACGGCATCAAGTAATCTTTCAAAATTATGCCGCCGGCTTGCCGGCGGCATGGCTTGCATGACTGGCCGGGCTCGCAAAGAGCCCGGCCATCGCAGGATATATTGTGATTGGGCAACACAAAAAGATTGACGATGACCGGCGCTGATCCGTCAGCATAACAACCGGTCGGAATAAGATCAGGGGAAGCAGGGGAGGGACGAAATGCTGTCGCAGATAGTGTCCGCTTTGGGCGTCGTGGTCGTCGCCGTTTTCGCGTGCTCGGCCTATTTCTATTTTTCGAACAAGATCCTGGATCTCGCTCTGCCGGTGAAGGATGGCGACATCCGCGCCGCATCGCGCAATCTCAACCGCCGTGCGCTCGTCCGGCCGTGGTTGTTCATCGGCCCGGCACTCTTCCTGCTTATCGTCTATCTCGTTTATCCGGTCGTTGCGACCTTCATCCTCTCCTTTTACGACCGCGCCGGTCTGCAGTTCGTCGGCCTCGCCAATTACAAATGGGCGCTCGGCGACCGCGAATTCCGCCAGTCGATCTTCAACAACATCCTCTGGCTCGCCGTCGTGCCGGCCGCCTGCACCTTCTTCGGCCTCGTCATCGCCGTGATGACCGATCGCATCTGGTGGGGCAATATCGCCAAGAGCATCGTCTTCATGCCGATGGCGATCTCCTTCGTCGGCGCCTCGGTCATCTGGAAATTCATCTATGAATATCGCGGCGGCAACGACGTCCAGATCGGCCTGCTGAACGCCATCGTCCAGACTTTTGGCGGCACGCCCGAGGTGTGGATCTCCATTCCCTTCTGGAACAACTTCTTCCTGATGGTCATCCTGATCTGGATCCAGACCGGTTTCGCCATGGTCATCCTGTCGGCCGCCCTTCGCGGCATTCCGGAAGAGACGATCGAAGCCGCCGTCATCGACGGCGCCAATGGCTGGCAGATCTTCTGGCGCATCATGGTGCCGCAGGTCTGGGGTTCCATCGCAGTCGTCTGGACGACGATCACCATCCTCGTCCTCAAGGTCTTCGACATCGTGCTGACCATGACCAACGGCCAGTGGCAGACGATGGTGCTGGCGAACCTGATGTTCGACTGGATGTTCCGCGGCGGCGGCGATTCCGGGCGAAGTGCGGTCATCGCCATCATCATCATGCTCGCCGTCACGCCGATCATGGTCTGGAACGTGCGCCGCGCCAATCGCGAACTGAAGGGGCACTGAGATGACCGCTATCGGAAGCTACTTCAAGATCGGCCCCGCCCGCCTCTTCGTTCACGCAGCCGTTCTGCTGATCGTCATCGTCTGGCTGATCCCGACGCTCGGCATCTTCGTCAGCGCGCTGCGCGACAAGGACCAGATCGTCGTCTCCGGCTGGTGGACAGCCTTCGTCGGCTCGACCCAGACGGCCGCGGTCCGCCTCGGTACACCCGACCAGCAAAAGCAGGAGGGTACGACCTACGTCATCTCGGGCAATGTGTTGGAAGGCCAGACCGGCCGGGCGGTGAAGGCCTTCGGCAACCGCATACAGCAGCCGGCCGCCTTCAAGGCCGGCGAGACCGCCGATCTCGGCGACGGCGAAACTCTGCAGATCAACAGCGACGGCAGTTATCGCTATGTGAAGAATGCCGCCTTCTCGCCCGACGAACGCCCGAAGCGCATCTATGCGTCCGTCTCCGCGCCGCCGGAATTCACAATGCAGAACTACAACACGGTTCTGACCGGCGAGGGCATCGGCCAGTCCTTCATCAACTCGCTGACCGTGACGATCCCGGCGACGATCATCCCGATCCTGATTGCCGCTTTCGCGGCCTATGCCCTGAGCTGGATGGAATTTCCCGGCCGCGGGCTGCTGATTGCGCTGGTCGTCGGCCTCATCGTCGTGCCGCTGCAGATGTCGCTGATCCCGCTGCTGCGTCTCTATAACGAGATCGGCAACATGCTCGGCCAGCCGTCGAAGACCTATCCCGGCATCTGGCTGGCCCATACCGCCTTCGGCATGCCGCTCGCCATCTATCTCTTGCGGGCCTATATTGCCGGCCTGCCGAAGGAGATCATCGAATCGGCCCGCGTCGATGGCGCAAGCGATTTCGAGATCTTCGTCCGCATCGTTTTGCCTCTGTCCTTCCCGGCACTCGCCTCCTTCGCCATCTTCCAGTTCCTGTGGGTGTGGAACGACCTGCTCGTCGCCATGGTCTTCCTCGGCACCGACAAGGACCACCTCGTGTTGACCGGCAGCCTGAACGCGCTGCTCGGCTCTCGCGGCGGCAATTGGGAGATTTTGACGGCGTCGGCCTTCGTCACCATCATCGTGCCGTTGCTCGTCTTCTTCGGGCTGCAGCGTTACCTGGTGCGCGGTCTGCTGGCGGGTTCGGTCAAGGGAGGCTGACCATTCCCGACCGTGACTTCAAACAGGATATTCCATGAACGTGGCTTCTCAATCGATCTCGACCCCCGACAAGGACTGGTGGCGCGGCGCGGTGATCTATCAGATCTACCCGCGCTCCTACCAGGATTCGAACGGCGACGGCATCGGCGATCTGAAGGGCATCACCGCCCGCCTGCCGCATGTGGCAAGCCTTGGCGTCGACGCAATCTGGATCTCGCCCTTCTTCACCTCGCCGATGCGGGATTTCGGTTATGACGTTTCCGACTACGAGAATGTCGATTCGATCTTCGGCACGTTGGTGGATTTCGACACGATGATATCAGAGGCTCATCGCCTCGGCATCCGGGTGATGATCGACCTCGTCATCTCCCACAGCTCGGATCAGCATCCCTGGTTCGTGCAAAGCCGCTCGAGCAAGAGCAACGCCAAGGCCGACTGGTATGTCTGGGCCGACGCCAAGCCGGATGGCACGCCGCCGAACAACTGGCTGTCGATCTTCGGCGGCTCGGCATGGGCGTGGGACCCGACGCGCATGCAATATTACCTGCACAATTTCCTGACCTCGCAGCCGGACATGAACCTGCATAACCCTGAGGTGCAGGACCGTCTGCTGGATGTCGTGCGCTTCTGGCTCAATCGCGGCGTCGATGGTTTCCGCCTCGACACCATCAACTTCTATTTCCATGACACGCAACTCCGCGACAATCCGGCGCTTGCTCCCGAGCGCCGCAACGCTTCGACGGCGCCGGCGGTTAATCCCTATAATTTTCAGGAGCATCTCTACGACAAGAACCGCCCGGAGAACCTTGCCTTCCTGAAGCGCTTCCGCGCCGTTCTCGAAGAATTCCCGGCAATCGCCGCCGTCGGCGAAGTCGGCGACAGCCAGCGCGGCCTTGAAATCGTCGGCGAATACACCTCCGGCAACGACAAGATGCATATGTGCTATGCCTTCGAGTTCCTGGCGCCCGATCCGCTGACGCCGGAGCGCGTCGAGGAGGTGATGCAGGATTTTGAAGCTGCCGCACCCGATGGCTGGGCCTGCTGGGCCTTCTCCAATCACGACGTGATGCGCCATGTCAGCCGCTGGGGCGGGCTGGTCGCCGATCACGACGCCTTCGCCAAGCTCTATGCCTCGTTGCTGATGACCATGCGCGGCTCCGTCTGCCTCTATCAGGGCGAGGAACTGGCGCTGACCGAGGCCGATCTCGCCTATCAGGATCTGCAGGACCCCTATGGCATCCAGTTCTGGCCGGAATTCAAGGGCCGCGACGGTTGCCGCACGCCAATGGTCTGGGACAGCCAGGTCGCCCAGGGCGGCTTCTCGACGGTCAAGCCCTGGTTGCCGGTGCCGGTCGAGCATATCCTGCGTGCCGTCAGCGTCCAGCTGGGCGATGAGACTTCGGTGCTGGAGCACTATCGCCGCTTCATCGCCTTCCGCAAGCTGCACCCGGCTTTTGCCAAGGGCGAGATCGAATTCGAGGAACAACAGGGCGATAGCCTGGTCTTCACCCGTGAATATGGCAATGAGAAGCTGCTCTGCATCTTCAACATGAGCCCGGCCGAGGCCGCCGTCATTCTGCCTGCTGGAGAATGGCAGGCATTGACGGGCCATGGCTTTACCAGCAACAACTATGGCGACAAGATCGATATTCCGGCCTGGGGGGCGTATTTCGCCCGTCTTGCCTAGATCAGGATGATTTTGGGCCCGATGGGCCTAAAATCTGAATCCTGATCTAAATCAAAGAAATAGAGCATGATGCCGGAAACGGCGCACACTTTTCGGCATCATGCTCTAGGAACACAGGCCTAAGGAACACAGGGGAGAGAGAAATGACTGGACTGACGCTGAAGGATATCCGCAAATCCTACGGTTCCGTGGACGTTCTCCATGGTATCGACCTCGATATCAAGCAGGGCGAATTCATCGTCTTCGTCGGTCCGTCCGGCTGTGGCAAGTCCACGCTTCTGCGCATGATCGCCGGTCTCGAGGCGATCACCGGCGGTGAGATGTATATCGACGGCCATCTCGTCAATGACGTGCCGCCCTCCAAGCGCGGCATCGCCATGGTCTTCCAGTCCTATGCGCTCTACCCGCATATGACCGTGTTCGACAACATGGCTTTCGGCATGAAGATCGCCGGCGAAAGCAAGCAGGAAATCGACCGCCGCGTCCGGGCGGCGGCCGAGAGCCTGCAGCTGACCAAATATCTCGATCGCCTGCCGAAGGCGCTTTCCGGCGGCCAGCGCCAGCGCGTGGCGATCGGCCGCGCCATCTGCCGCGATCCGAAGGTCTTCCTCTTCGACGAGCCGCTCTCCAACCTCGATGCCGCGCTGCGCGTCGCGACCCGCATCGAGATCGCCCGTCTGAACGAACAGATGGCCGATACGACGATGATCTACGTGACCCACGACCAGGTCGAGGCGATGACGCTCGCCGATCGCATTGTCGTTCTCTCAGCCGGCAATATCGAACAGGTCGGCGCGCCGCTGGACCTCTACGAGCGCCCGGCAAACCTCTTCGTCGCGAAATTCATCGGCTCGCCGGCGATGAACATCATTCCGGCGACGGTCGCCGGAACCGGAAGCCAGACGACGGTGACGCTGACCGGCGGCATGTCGGTGACCCTCGATGTGGCAACCGACGCGTCGGAAATGGGCAAGCAGGCAAGCTTCGGCGTTCGTCCGGAGGATCTCCGGGTTGCCGATGGCGGCGACTACCTTTTCGAAGGTGAAGTGTCGATCGTCGAAGCGCTCGGCGAAGTGACGTTGCTTTATATCGAGGGCCTGGTTCCGGGCGAGCCGATCGTCGTCAAGCTGCCCGGCATCTATGATGTGAAGAAGGGACAGAGGATGCGGTTTGCCGCCGACAGGCAGAAGTTGCATCTCTTTGACGCAACCGGCCATACCTACCGGAAGTGAGGCGGCCATTTTTGGGGTGATGGCCCCAAGAATTGTGCGGGACGGGCCGAATTCTCACTTTCTGTTAAAGATCGGCTGCTACCTTTTCCTCGTCAATTTATGAGGGGGATAAGCACGTGGCCGCTTCCAATCCGTCACAGCCAAAATCTCATTTCCTGAGCAAGGAAGAATCCTTCATGTATGACCGCGAGGCGCGGTTCAAGATGGAGGACACCATGAACGCCGCGCGCATCGAATATACGGAAAAGGGCGTCATGCATGCGGCTTCGCGCCGCTGCGACATTGTCCGGATTTCGATGAGCAGCGCGACGCTCGCAATCCTGACCCAGTTCAGCCTGCCGAAGCAGTTCTATCTGGATATTCCGGATGCTCGCATCACCAAGGTCGGCTGCCTGCTGATGAAGGTCAACGCCAACAATACGATCGATGTCCGCTTCCTGCGCCTGCTGACGCAGAAGGAGCTGAACAAGATCTTCGTCTACAGCACCCATCCGGCGCACCGCGACTACGTTCTCGATATTCGAGCCTAAAGACGCGCGTCCACCAGGACGTGTGAATGGCTCACTACTTCAGTAAGCCGGATTGAAATCAAAAACCCGCGGGTGCTTCATGCTCCCCGCGGGTTTTTGTTTGCCAGAAGCCACCCACTCAGTGGTGGAAGAGCACGCTTGCACCCTGGTCCGAAGGTCCGACGGCGCGGCGGAACGGCGCGAAGAGTTCGCGGCCCATGCCGAATTCATTGTCGGAGAGATCGACGGTCACCGGCTCCCGCTCGGCCAAATCAGCCGCATCGACGAGCAGCTCGAGCGTGCCCTTGATCGCGTCCAGCCGAATGATGTCGCCTTCGCGGATGCGGGCGATCGGACCGCCGTCGACCGCTTCCGGCGTGACGTGGATCGCTGCCGGCACCTTGCCGGATGCGCCGGACATGCGCCCGTCGGTGAGGAGCGCCACGCGGAAGCCGCGATCCTGCAACACGCCGAGCGGCGGCGTCAGCTTGTGCAGTTCCGGCATGCCGTTCGCCTTCGGGCCCTGGAAGCGCACGACGGCGATGAAATCGCGGTTGAGCTTGCCTTCCTTGAAGGCGTCCTGCAGCTCCTGCTGGCTGTGGAAGATGATTGCCGGCGCCTCGATGATGTGGCGCTCCGGCTTGACGGCGGATATCTTGATGACTGCCTTGCCGAGATTGCCGCGCAGCATCTTCAGCCCGCCATTCGCCTGGAACGGCGTTTCGATGCTGGAGAGCACTTTGGGATCGACGCTTTTGTCAGGCGACGGCTCGCGCAGGACGGCACCATTTTCGCCGAGACGGGCATCGACCGTATAGGCTTGGAGACCCTGGCCGAAGACCGTGCGCACGTCGTCATGCACCAGTCCGTGCTTCAAGAGTTCCTTGATGAGGAAACCCATGCCGCCGGCCGCCTGGAAATGGTTCACATCGGCAAGGCCGTTCGGGTAGACGCGGGCAAGCAGCGGGACGATTTCCGAAAGCTCGGCAATGTCCTGCCAGGTGAGCTGGATGCCGGCTGCCCGCGCCATGGCGACGAGGTGCAGCGTATGATTGGTCGAACCGCCGGTCGCATGCAGGCCGACGACGCCGTTGACGACCGAGCGCTCGTCGATCATTTCGCCCGCCGGCGTGAATTCGTTGCCGAGTGCGGTGATCGCCAGCGCCCGCTTGGCGGCTTCGCGTGTCAGCGCTTCGCGCAACGGCGTGCCGGGATTGATGAAGGACGAGCCGGGCATGTGGAAGCCCATGATCTCCATCAGCATCTGGTTGGAATTGGCGGTGCCGTAGAAGGTGCAGGTGCCGGGGCCGTGATAGGATTTCGATTCCGCCTCCAGCAGTTCGGCGCGTCCGACCTTGCCCTCGGCGAAGAGCTGGCGCACGCGCGACTTCTCATCGTTCGGCAGGCCTGTGGTCATCGGACCGGCCGGGACGAAGATCGACGGCAGGTGCCCGAAGGACAGGGCAGCGATCACGAGGCCGGGCACGATCTTGTCGCAGACGCCGAGGAAGAGGGCGGCATCGAACATATTATGCGACAGGCCGACGCCCGCCGACATGGCGATCAGATCGCGCGAGAAGAGCGAGAGCTCCATGCCCGGCTGTCCCTGGGTGACGCCGTCGCACATCGCCGGCACGCCGCCGGCCACCTGCGCCACGCCGCCTGCTTCGGCTGCCGCCTCGCGGATGATTGCCGGATAGGTCTCGAATGGCTGGTGGGCCGAGAGCATGTCGTTATAGGCGGTGATGATGCCGAGATTGGGGATGCGGTCGCCGGCGAGCGCATCCTTGTCGGCGGGGGAACAGACCGCGAAGCCATGGGCAAGATTGGCGCATCCGAGCACCGAGCGCGCGACACCCTTGGAAGCGGCGGCGCGCAGGCGTTCCAGGTAGCGCTCGCGGCTTGGCTTCGAGCGTTCGACGATGCGATCGGTGATCGCAGAAATGCGTGCGTGAGCGGACATGGAAAATCCCTGCCTTGTTCGTTGTCTCTATCTGTTTCGGCGGCTCTGGCCTGAATCTCAATCCGGATGACGGCTGATCAGGGAGCCCAGTAGATCTCGACCGGGGAAGTGGCCCGGCGCAGAACGGCGCGGATCGGCATTTCTGCCTCGTCACCGCTGCCTTCCGCCTTGGCGAGAACGTCTTTTTTGCCTTCGCCCTCAATATGGAGAACCAGGAGTGCGGCATCCTCAAGACTGGAGAAGGTGAAGGTCAGGCGCGGCTCGCCGGCTCCTTCCGCTTCCATGGTGATGATGCCGCGCGGCGTCGATGCATCGAGCGCTTTGGCAAGATTGCTGCCGCCGGGAAAGAACGAGGCCGTGTGGCCGTCGCCGCCCATGCCGAGGATGACGGTGTCGAAGGGGGAACTGATCGCCTTGGTCTTCTCGGTCGCGAGCAAGGCTGCCTCCTCCACGGAAGCCACGTCCTGATAGAGCGGCAGGAAGTGTGCCGCCTTTGCCTTGTTCTGCAGCAGATTGGCGTCGACCAGCAAATGGTTCGAGCGCGCATTGTCGGCCGGCACGAAGCGTTCGTCGACAAGGGTGATTGTCACCTTGTCCCAGGCGATGTCGCGCGTCGAAAGCACCTGGAAGAAGGCCTTCGGCGTGGAGCCGCCGGAAACGGCGATGGACGCCGTTCCACGAGCGGCGATCGCCGCCGAAAGCGTATCCGCGACCTTGTCGGCGAGGTTGCCGGCGAGATCTGCGGCGCTGGCGAAGGAATGCAGGGTCGATGCCATCGGTTTCGTCCTAGATCTCGTCATGCCAGGTGCGGCCGTCGCGCTCGATCAGCGCGATGGCCTGGCTGGGGCCCCAGGTGCCGGCCGTATAGCCCTGCACCTGCTGGCCGGTCGTTTCCCAACCCTTGAGAATCGGATCCACCCATTTCCATGCGGCTTCGACTTCGTCGCGGCGCATGAACAAGGTCTGGTTGGAGCGGATCACGTCCATCAGCAGGCGCTCGTAGGCGTCGGGATTGCGGACGTTGAAGGCCTGGGCGAAGCTCATGTCGAGCGACACGTTGCGCAGGCGCATGCCGCCCGGGCCCGGATCCTTGATCATCAGCGACTGCTTGACGCCCTCATCCGGCTGCAGGCGGATGATCAGCTGGTTGGCAACGATGCGCCCGGCCGCCTGATCGAAGATCGCATGCGGGATCGGCTTGAAGGTGATGACGATCTCGGACATGCGCCCGGTCAGGCGCTTGCCGGTGCGGATGTAGAAAGGAACGCCCGCCCAGCGCCAGTTGTTGATCTCGGCCTTGATGGCAACGAAGGTCTCGGTATTCGACACGCCGCCTTCGAGCTCTTCGAGGTAGCCCTTGACCGGGCCGCTGCCCGATGCGCCGGCGCGATACTGGCCGCGGACCGTCGCCTGCTCGACGTTCGAGGCATTGAGCGGCTTCAGCGCGCGCAGCACTTTCAGCTTCTCGTCGCGAACGGCTTCCGAATCCATCGACGAGGGTACTTCCATCGCTGTCAGGCAGAGCAGCTGCAGGATGTGGTTCTGCACCATGTCGCGCAGCGCGCCAGCCGTATCGTAATAGCCGGCGCGGCCTTCGAGGCCGACCGATTCAGCCACGGTGATTTGCACGTGGTCGATGTAGTTGGCGTTCCACAATGGCTCATAGAGCGCGTTGGCAAAGCGCAGCGCCATCAGGTTCTGCACCGTCTCCTTGCCGAGATAATGGTCGATGCGGAAGATCTGTTCTTCCTTGAAGGCACGGCCGATCGTGTCGTTGAGCTGCAGCGCCGAGGCGAGGTCGCGGCCGATCGGCTTCTCGACGACGATGCGGGTCGATTTGGTGATCAGCTTGTGGTCATGGATCTTCTGCGAGATGTCGCCGAAGATGCCCGGAGCGACGGCCAGATAGAAGGCGCGCACGCGATCCTTGCCTTCGTCGAGCAGCTTCTTCAGCTGATCCCAGCCGGCATCCGTGCGGGCGTCGACCGAGACGTAGTAGAGGCGGGCACAGAATTTCTCCACCTCCGCCTCGTCGTATTCACCCTTCTTCAGGTGCTCGTTCAGCGCGTCCTTGGCGAATTTGCGGTATTCCTCGTGCGTCAACGGGCTGCGCGAGGCGCCGATCACGCGGGTCGGTTCCGAAAACTGGCCTTCGATCTGGCGATGATACAGCGCGGGCAGAAGCTTGCGTTCTGCAAGGTCGCCGCTGCCGCCGAAGACGACATAATCAAAGGGCTCAACGGGAATGATTTGGCTGCTCATGAGCTTGTCTCTCAATCAAGGCTGGTTGGCGGCCCTTTTAATCTAATCGATTTAAAAAAGCCAGTGTGCAGTGCAATGAATCTCTCAGGAACCGGTTTTAGAGCGAATTTCCGGAAGAGGAAATCCGCAATCGGACTAAAACTTGTCGCGAAGTGCAAACCACGACAAGGCGAGGAAAAGCAACGGTGCGCGCATGCGGGCCCCGCCGGGAAAGGCGGGAATATCGAGCGATGTGAAGAGATCGAGATCGCCGGATTTTCCAAGCACCGTTTCCGCATAGAGCTTGCCACAGTAGTTTGACAGCATGACGCCATGGCCGGAATAACCGCCGATCGAGATGACCCCGGGCATGACCTCGCGCACGAAGAGCTGACGCGGCATGGTGATGCCGACGCTGCCGCCCCAGGCATGGGTGATGTCAATGTTCTTCAGGTCAGGATAGATCTCGGCGATCTGCCGGCGGATGTGCTCAGAAATGTCCCGCGGGTTGTCCGACGTATAGGCCTCGCGTCCGCCGAACAGCAGGCGGCCGTCCCCGAATTTGCGGAAGTAGCGCACGACGAAGCGCGAATCGGCCACAGCCTCGCCCCCCGGCAGCACACCGGGATGCCCGTCGAGCGGCGCCGTGGCGCCGATGAAGGAGCGGATTGGCATGACATGGCTTGCCGTCACTGGTTCGAGGCCATCGATATAGCCGTCGCAGGCGATTAGCGCGCGCTCAGTGGTGATCGTTCCCCTTTCGGTTTCGATCGTCACCTTGCCGCCGCCCTGGCGGATCGCCGTTGCCTTGGTCATCTCGAAGATTTCAGCACCGGCATTGGCAGCGACCTGCGCCAGCCCGACCAGCAGCTTCAGCGGATGGATGTGGCCGGTGCCGACATCGCGCACGCCGCAATGGAAACGCTTCGAGCCGAGCCTTTCCTGCGTTTCCTTCTCGTCCATGAAGCGCAGATGCGGATAGTCGTAGCGGAAGGCGGCGATCTCGGCATTTTCGTAATAGGCGCGTTTGTAGCTCGCCTTATGTGCGACGTTGAGCTGGCCGGGCACATAGTCGATCTCGATCTGATGCTCGCGGGCGAAATCGATGAGATGGCGTTTAGCCGCCTCGGCAAGATCGAACAGCGCCTTCGAGCGTTCGTAGCCGATCTTCTCCTCGAGTTCTTCCGGCCACCATCGCTGGCCGGTGCCGAGTTGGCCGCCATTGCGCCCGGACGCCCCGTCGCCGAAGCGGCAGGCCTCGATCAGCACCACCGAAACGCCTGATTTGGCAAGATTATAGGCGGCCTGCAGTCCGGTATAGCCGCCGCCGACGATGGCGACGTCACATGTTCTCGAGCCGTCGAGAGCGGCATAGGTCGGCCGCTCCCCGACGGTTGCCTGATACCAGGACAGCCCGGGCGCGATCGGGCTCTGCCATGTCTCCTGCAATGCCATGATAGTCCCTCACACGTTGAGCAGAAGGAATTCCCGCTCCCAGGGGCTGATCACCTGCATGAAGGTTTCGAACTCGCCGCGCTTGACGCCGGCATAAAGGCCGATGAACTGCTTGCCGAACATCTCCTCGAAAGCGGGTTCGTCCTCGAGCAGCGCCACGGCTTCCAGCAGGCCGCGCGGCAGATCGATCGAGCCCTCATTGGCCGAATCCTCGGTCGGCGCCGTCGGCTCGATCTCCTTCATGATGCCGAGCAGGCCGGAGGCGAGCGAGGCGGCGAGTGCGAGGTAGGGGTTGGCGTCCGAGCTCGGCAGCCGGTTTTCAACGCGCCGCGCCTGTGGATCGGAAACCGGAACGCGGAAGGCCGTCGTCCGGTTGTCGTAGCCCCAGGCATTGTTGACGGGGCAGGACATATCCGGCTGCAGGCGCCGGTAGGAATTCACATAGGGCGCAAGCATCGCCATCGCGCTTGGCACGAATTTCTGCATGCCGCCGATGAAATGGAAGAATTCCTTCGAAGCCGATCCGTCGGGATTGGAGAAGATGTTCGTGCCCGTCTCGATATTGACCACCGACTGATGGATATGCATCGCCGAACCCGGCTGACCCTGCATCGGCTTGGCCATGAAAGTCGCGTAGATGTCGTGCTTCAGCGCTGCCTCGCGGATCGTCCGCTTGAACAGGAACACCTGGTCGGCAAGTTCGATCGGATTGCCGTGGCGCAGGTTGATCTCGAGCTGCGCCGGTCCCTCTTCGTGGATCAGCGTATCGATCTCCAGCCCCTGCTTCTCCGAGAAATGATAAACGTCGTCGATCAGCTCGTCGAACTCATTGATGCCGGCGATCGAATAGCCCTGGCCGCCGAGGATCGAGCGGCCGGACCGGCCTTTGGGCGGGTGCAGCGGATAGTCGGGATCGTCGTTCTTGGCGACGAGATAGAATTCGATCTCAGGCGCCACGATCGGTTTCCAGCCGCGCTCGTGATAAAGACTCATGATGCGCTTCAGCACGTTGCGCGGCGTATAGGGCACTTCGCCGCCGTCCGAATCGACAATATCGCAGATCACCTGCGCCGTCGGGTCGGTCTCCCAGGGCACGACCGAAAGCGTCGAAAGATCGGGCATCAGCTTCAGGTCGCTGTCGCGCGGCTCGTAGCGGAAGCTCTCCGTCTCGTCGGGATATTCGCCCGATATCGTATGCCGATAGATTGCCGAAGGCAGTGCCAGCGACGTGTTCGAGGTGAATTTCGAGCTCGGCATCATCTTGCCGCGCGCAACGCCGGCAAGGTCCGGCGTGATGCATTCGATGTCTTCGATGCCTCTGTCCCTCAGCCACCGCGCTGCTTCCTTCCAGTTCGCAACGCCACGCAGGGATCCGGGTTCCGGGGGAGTTTTCTTCGAGGCGGGTACGTTTCTGGCAGGTTTCAGCGTCGTCTTTTTTGGGGACATGACACACCGGTTTGTGTTGATCGTGGCACCATCATAACCAGACTTTGCCAATTGGCGAGGGGTGGCAAACGTTGACTTTCGCCCTTTGATGGAAAAAGAAGACGTGATTTTGATCGGGGAAACGGATTTGCAGCGCAAAAGCGACGTCATCGTCATCGGCGCCGGGGCGGCGGGCATGATGGCGGCCATTGGCGCGGGAAAACGCGGTCGCTCGGTCGTGGTCCTCGACCATGCCAGGGCGCCTGGCGAGAAGATCCGCATATCGGGCGGCGGCCGCTGCAATTTCACCAATATCCATGCCGGACCGAAGAATTTCCTCTCCGCCAATCCGCATTTCTGCAAATCGGCGCTTGCCCGTTTCACACCTGCCGATTTCATCGCCATGGTCGACCGCCATGGCATTGCCTGGCACGAAAAGACGCTCGGCCAGCTTTTCTGCGACGATAGCGCCAAAGACATCATCCGCATGCTGCTGGCGGAGATGCGCATGGCCGGTGCAATGCTGCATCTCGGCACCGAGATATCAGGTGTCGAAAAGACCGAAGTCGGCTTCCGGGTATCGACCGGCGAAGGTCATTATGAAGCATCGTCGCTGATCGTCGCCGCCGGCGGTAAGTCGATCCCGAAGATGGGTGCCACCGGCTTTGCCTATCGCCTCGCCGAGCAGTTCGGCTTGGCCGTGCTCGAAACCCGACCCGGCCTCGTGCCGCTGACGCTCGACCCCGGCCTGCTGGAAAGCATCGCCCCGCTCGCCGGCATCGCCGCCCGGGCCGAAATTCGCCATGGCAGGACCGCCTTCCGCGAAGCGCTGCTGTTCACCCATCGCGGGCTGAGCGGCCCGGCCATCCTGCAGATTTCCTCCCATTGGCGCGAGGGCGACGAGATCGTGGTCGCCATCGAACCGGATATCGATATTGCGGCGCATTTGAAGACGGCAAAGCAGCTCAATGGCCGCCAGTCGCCACAGACAGCCCTTGGCGATATCCTGCCGAAGCGGCTGGCACAGTTTCTCGTGGAGCGCGAGAAAATCTCCGGCAATATGGCCGACCTGCCTGACAAGGCGCTGCTGCGTCTTGCCGCCGGCGCCCAGAATTGGGCGGTCAAACCGTCCGGCTCGGAAGGTTATCGCACCGCCGAAGTGACGCTCGGCGGCATCGACACGGCAGCGCTCGATTCACGCAGCATGGAAGCAAAAGCTGTGCCCGGCCTTTATTTCATCGGTGAATGCGTCGACGTCACCGGCTGGCTTGGCGGCTATAATTTCCAGTGGGCCTGGGCCTCCGGTTTTGCCGCCGGTGAATGGGCCTGATGCATGTCGCCCAAAAGTGCGCAGCGGTTTTGGGATAACGACTTGCATGAGGCCGAGGAGCACAGCGCTGATCAGAAAGCAAAGACCTAAAGCGCGTCGCATGATTCCGATTCGACGCGACGTGCTTTAGAAAAGCCGATTCAAGACTTTTTAATAGAGGTGCGCCATCCTGTCTCAATTGGCGGTTTGTAAGGTCGTTCCTAAATTAAGCTTTACCGGCAAGCCGATTTGTTGGATTGTTGTTGTGTCAGAGAGAAGTGAGGTTTCGACCATGACCAGAAACACACGACGCGCCCGCGCCATCGCAATTGCCGAGGCAAAGCCGAACGCTCGAATGGTCGCCCTGCGTTATCTGATGCTGGCAGTCGGCGCCACCGCCGCCAGCATCGCGCTGCTGCTCTCGCACTTCATCTAATCCTGTCCGCAGACCTGGAACGAACGTTGCGACGTGGCTATTGTCGCACCGCGGCGTCGCGGCCCATAATTTGCAACTATTTCACTGCCTTGGCTTAACCCGCCATAACAGCTTATCCGAAAATTAATATCTAATCTGACACAATTGCTCGCGAATATTTGGGCATCTCCAAGTTGCTTGGACATGAACTGGCAATGACTGCCGCCTGGCCTCCGGGTTCCCCAATGTAACTAAGAATAGCTCGATGTGCACCCGGCTGGCGCCATGTGGCTGCCTGCGGGAGGAGTGGTGTATGAAAGGCCCGGAACGCCATGTTGATTGACAAGATTCTTTCCCGTTTCAGGATCAAGACGAAAGTCCTGATCTTCGTTCTGCCTTTCGTCGTCACCATTTCGGCGGTGGGCCTGACGGGCCTCTACGCTTCGGGGCTGCTGCAGGGCCGCATGGAAATATCCAACAGCGTGCTGCAGTCGCTCAGCGGCTTCAAAGATCTCTATGGTTCGATGGACGATTTCCTGCGCGTCACCAGCCCTGAGGCGCGCGACAAGCTGCTCGCGGATCTGAAGACCCAGCAAGGCGTGCTCGACCAGACGCTGAACCAGGTTGGTGATGAGGCCGCCGGTCGCGACAGCCTTGCGGAGGCATCGCGCCGCACCAAGGACATTTCGGGCGTCGTCGACAAGCTCTGGGCGCTGCACGAGCAGGAGCGGGCATTGCATGAGCAGATCGATGCAGCGCAGAAGAGCGTGATCAGCACCCGCTTCACCGTGTCCTACCAGGCCGAGGAATTGCAGAGTACAGTCCAGAGCGACGAGAGCGCCGCCACCAGCACCCTTCGCACGGCCGACCGCCTGTTGAAGGGCGGCGATTTTCTCGGCACCGTCGCCAGCGGCTTCAGCAAGCCGCAGACACCGCAGGACAAGATCGCCTTCATCAACGAACAGATGCCGGAGATCATCAAATCGCAGCGTCTGATCGCCATCTCGGTTCCGAGCAATCAGAAGAATGTCATCGACGCGCTGGCTGCGACCATCGACGGAATCAAGGCGATCGTCCAGACGCCCAATCCGACCGACGAGACCGCCACCGAACTCGGCCGCCTGGTTTCGCGCTTCCGCCAGACCTCGACCTATACGCAGCTGACCGCCACGCAGAAAATGCGTGACGCGACCCAGGAATTCGCCGCGCTCGACGGCCGGATTGCCCAGGCCAACTCGGTCCTGCAGGATACGAGGCGTCTCGAAAATTCCGTCTATTCGCTGCAGATCGTTCTTTCCGACTTTCTCGCCGACTCCAGCAAGGAAAATCTCGTGCGTCTGCAGCAGCAGGCCGGCACGCTCGGCAAGGACATGCAGGTACTGATCACCAGCGCCAAGGGCATGGGTTTTGCCGAAGGCATATCAGGCGCGATCCAGCCGGCGCTCGACATCATCTCCGGCGGCGGCTCCAAGATCGTCGACACGATCGGCGAGCGCGTCACCGCCTATGCCGCCGCCCGCCAGGAGCTCGACCAGATCTGGAAAAAGCTGACTGATTTCGCCGAGCTGCAGAAGCAGACGGCCGGCACCGAGCGCACCCAGGCAAACAGCATCTCCGTCATGACCACCGGTCTCGGCATCCTGTTGTCGATCCTCGGCGGCATTGCCCTGGTGCTGACGCTGCAGCGCCCGATCAGCCATATCACCGCCGCCATGCGCCGCATCGCCGAAGGCGCGCTGGACACCAGCATCTCCGGCGAGCAGCGCCACGATGAAATCGGCGACATGGCCCGCGCGCTCGGCATCTTCAAGGAAAACGCCATCTCGAAGATCCGCATCGAGGAGCAGAGCGACGAGGAACGCGCCGCCGCCGAACACGAGCGCCAGCGCAACGACGCCGAAAAGCGCGAGATGGATCGTCAGATCGAATTTGCGGTCAACGCACTCGCCGCCGGCCTCGAACGCATGTCGCAGGGCGATATCTCGACGACGATCGAAACGCCCTTCATCGGCCGTCTCGAACAGCTGCGCCAGGATTTCAACGGTTCGATGATGCGCCTGCAGGCGACGATGAGCCAGATCCGCGACAATGTCGAACTGATCCAGGGCAACGGCAACCAGATGGCCCAGTCCGCCGAGGACCTCTCCAAGCGCACTGAACAGCAGGCTGCCTCGCTCGAAGAGACCGCGGCCGCCGTCGATGAAATCACCGTCACGGTCCGTTCGTCGGCCGAACGCGCCAAGGATGCCGACCAGATCGTCCGCCAGGCCAAGCGCAGCGCCGACGATTCCGCCGTCGTCGTCAGCAATGCGATCGACGCGATGGGCCGCATCGAGGATGCCTCGCGCCAGATCGAGCAGATCATCGGCGTCATCGACGAGATCGCCTTCCAGACCAACCTCCTGGCGCTCAACGCCGGCATCGAGGCAGCGCGCGCCGGTGAAGCCGGCAAGGGCTTCGCGGTGGTTGCGATGGAGGTCCGCGAACTGGCCCAGCGCTCCGCCGCCGCGGCGCAGGAGATCAAGGGGCTGATCAACAAGTCGACCAACGAGGTCAATTCCGGCTCGCAATTCGTGCAGGAGACCGGCACGGTGCTCGCCAAGATCAGCGCCCAGATCGTCACGATCAGCCAGCATGTCGAGATGATCGCCCGCGCCAGCCACGACCAGTCCAACGCGCTGCAGAGCGTCAACGCGACCGTCAACCAGATGGACCAGATGACGCAGCAGAACGCCGCCATGGTGGAGGAAACAACCGCCGCCAGCCGCGAACTGGCCGACGAGGCCGATTCGCTGCGCCGGCTCATCCAGCAGTTCAAGATCGACGGCGAGGCGGCCGCCGCGCCGGTCTACCGCGCCGCCTGATCATCGATCGATCCGTCTTCATGCGAACGGCCCCGGACTTTCCGGGGCCGTTTTTCTTTATTCTGAAAAACAGCGCCTCGATTGAGAAGATTTGAACGATGGAATAATAGCTCGAATGCCGGGCAGCCTATCACGCCGGGCTAATCGGAAAACGCTTGGAAACGAGGCGATGAATATCTCCGACAGCCATGATTTGCGGAGAATCTTCCTTAACGCTTTTAGTCTAATTTAACCTTGGTTTATCTCCCGGGGGTCTCGATGCTGCGCCTTTTCTCTACGTCGATCGTACGCCAGATCGTTGCGATCACGCTGTTTCTGTTGGCCATCAGCACGGCCGCCATCGTCGGCGTGACCTATTACAATCTGAGCCATCAGGTCATGGACGGGGCCGTCTCCGACGCCAGGGATGCCGCCCGTGCGATGGCTGTCCTCTACGGCGCAGCCGATCAGGCTGCAAAGATCGAATTGAAAGGCAATCAGCTCTCCGCCGTCACCGAAGACGCCATTCCGGCCCTTGCCGATCATTCGCTGGTTGACCGCACCGCGCAGTCGATCGCCGGCGTTGCGACCATCTTCCAAAAGCAGGGTGGCGACTACGTCCGCATCTCCACGAACGTCAAGAAGGAAAACGGCGACCGCGCCGTCGGCACCAAGCTGGTCGCCGAGCACCCGGCCCAGCCGGTTCTCGCCAGGGGGGAAGCCTATTACGGACCGGCGGAGCTTTTCGGCCGCAAGTTCATGACCGGTTATTTCCCCATCAAGAACGCCTCGAACGCCAATGTCGGCATTCTCTTCATCGGCATTCCGATGGAGCTCTATTACCAGCGCATGTATGAGCTGCAGATGCTGGTTCTCGGCGTCGGCGCCATCGTCATGCTCATCGTCGGCGTTCTCGCCTTCTATGCGATCCGCCTGTCGGTGAAGCCTTTGCAGGCGCTGACGACGAGCGTCCACTCGATTTCCGCGGGCGATCTCGAGGGAGCGATCCCCTGTATCGAAAAGAAGAACGAGTTCGGCGACATCGGCCGGGCCCTGGCGCTTTTCCGCGACAGCGCCCGCGCAAGGCGCGATCTGGAAACCCAGGCCGCCGAACAGCGCGCCTTGAGCGATGCCGAACGCGCCAGGAACGATGCCGACAAGCGCTCGCTCGACGGCCAGATCGACTTTGCCGTCAACCAGCTTGCCGCCGGCCGCGGGCGCCTGTCGCAGGGCGATGTCTCGCAGACGATCGGCACGCCCTTCGTCGGCCGGCTGGAGCAGTTGCGCGTTGATTTCAACGCTTCCCTTCTGCGGCTCCAGGATACGCTGTCCGGCATCCGCGACAGCGCCTCGAGCATCCAGCGCAGCAGCGGCGCCGTCTCCGCCTCTGCCGGCGAACTTTCGAAGCGCACCGAGGCGCAGGCGGCGAGCCTTGAGGAGACCGCGGCCGCGGTGGAGGAGATCACCGTGACGGTTCGTTCTTCCGCCGAGCGGGCCCGGGAAGCCAACAATGTCGTGGCCGCGACCAAGAAGACCGCCGACAATTCCGGCGCCGTCGTCGGCGATGCCGTCTCCGCCATGGAGCGCATCGAGCAGGCCTCGCAGCGCATCGAGCAGATCATCGAGGTGATCGACGACATCGCCTTCCAGACCAATCTTCTGGCGCTGAACGCCGGCATCGAGGCGGCACGCGCCGGCGAGGCAGGCAAGGGGTTTGCCGTCGTCGCCCAGGAAGTCCGCGAACTCGCCCAGCGTTCGGCCGATGCGGCGCGCGAGATCAAGTCGCTGATCGAGACATCGAGCCGGGAAGTGACGGCAGGTTCCGAACTGGTCCAGAAGACCGGCAGTGTCCTTGCTTCGATCAGCCAGGAGATCATCGCAATCAGCGGCCATGTCGAGACCATCGCCACGGCCAGCCGCGATCAGTCGGCCGCGCTGCAGGAGGTCAACGGTTCGGTCAACGCCATGGACCAGATGACCCAGAAGAACGCGTCGATGGTTGCCGAGACAACGCAGGCAAGCCGCCTGCTCGCCGGCGAGGCCGACACGCTGATGGCGCTGATCGAGCGTTTCCGCATCGTCGCAGAATCCGCACCGGCTCATCTCGGGGCAAGAAAAGTCGCCTGAACCGCGCAGCCGCAGCTGCCACGGGAATGCGCCGCGGCCTTGCGGCGCCTTCCCAGGTTGAGATCGAGCGACGTCAGCCAGGCGGCGAAGCCAATGAGGCTGCTGTTTCCGAAATCGGCGTAGAATCTATCCTCGTCCGCCTTGCAACCGCATCGCTTGGGAGAGTGCCGATAGCCGATGGTGCCTGCGATGGTGATCATGTCGATCATGACGATGTCCTTTCCTGTGTAAGACATCAGCTGATCTAGGCATCGAATTTCTCTTTATAAACGGGGAAAATCCCGCTATGTTTTTCATTAATGAAAAACGCAAATTGGGATTCCTATCAGCTTTTCCTGCAGGTCGCCCGGCTCGGCGGGTTGACGGGAGCAAGCACCGCAAGCGGGCTTAGTCCTGCGACCGTCGGCCGGCGCATGCTCGATCTCGAACAGGAGATCGGCCGTGCATTGTTTGTCCGCAGCCAGACCGGATACCGTCTGACCCCGGATGGTCAGGCGCTGCTCGATCACCTTCAGGAAATGGAAGCCGCCGCCCGCAAGGTCGAGGCGTGGCGGCAATCCGGCGAGGGCGGCACGACCGTCAGGATTGCCGCCGGCACCTGGGTCGCCTGGCTGTTGACGGAGAATTTCGCCGCAATCCGCATGCCGGGCGATGCCTTCGCCATTTCGCTCACCATCGGCGAGGCGCGGGCAAGCCTTGCCTATCGCGAGAGCGATATCGGCATTCGCGCCTTCGAGCCTGAAGAGGCCAATCTCGCCGCACGTCAGCTTGGGGAGGTGGCCTATGCCGTCTATATCAGGCGCAACGCTGCCGAGACCGACGAGCGCTGGATTGCAGTCGCCGCGGATGAGGCGATATCGGCCTATCTGCGCTGGCCGCACGCCCATGCCGCGACAGGGATCGTCGCCACCGTCAATCGGCCGCGTTCGCTGCCGGATCTGGTGCGCGCCGGCGCCGGCAAGACCGTGCTTCCCTGTTTCGTCGGCGATCTCCACCCCGAATTGCAGCGGCAGGGCGGCGAGTTGCCAGAATTGCGCCACCGGCAATGGATCGTCA
Organism: Rhizobium sp. PRIMUS64; assembly: GCF_023006465.1. Classification (NCBI taxonomy): domain Bacteria; kingdom Pseudomonadati; phylum Pseudomonadota; class Alphaproteobacteria; order Hyphomicrobiales; family Rhizobiaceae; genus Rhizobium; species Rhizobium sp. PRIMUS64. The sequence continues at coordinate 25,740 of NZ_JALBGX010000039.1, forward strand.
TGAATGCCGAGGATCGTCATCGCCCGGAGATCCGCACGGTCGCCGACCGCATGACCAAGCTCATCAAAAGTTATGCCGATCTCTTCGCCGGAAAACGACCGAGCCGCGGCTAGAGCGTCCTTAGCGCGTCTTTTCAGACGCGCTAAGGACGCTCTATCATTCTGCGATCAGCGCGATTTGTCACTTCGGTAGCCTGATCATCCGGGAGAAGTTATCGGCCTGCAAGATCGGCAATTCCGATGACTCCAGCCTGCGCAGCCAGTTTAGCGGGTACTATGTTCGATCTTATGGTGGAAGGGACTTGAATGCTGAGATCGCGAACCAGATCGAGATAGCCTTCAGCAAGGCCGACCCCACCTCCAATCACAATCTCCGCGGGATCCAGTATCAGTTGAATATCCCGGCAAAGCATGGCGATCCCGCACGCAGATCGTGTAACGATCGCTTTCGCCCAAGTTTCGTCATTCCGCGCAGCATTAAAAATGTCGGGGGCGGGCATGGCGCCAAATCCCTGTCGCGCGGCTTCTGCCTGCATCCAGCGCCCGGACACTTGGTCCTCTAGATAAGAGGAGCTATCACCAAAACTTTGCATCAAGCCAAAATGTCCGGCAAGGCCGCCGAGGGGCCGGCCGTTGACCACGATGCCTCCGCCCACGCCCGTCGATACCGTCAGGAAGACAAGATCGCCGCCTGAACCGGCGCCATAGCGATACTCACCCCACGCTGCCGCCTGGGCGTCGTTCATTGCGAGTGCGTGCACGCCAAACAAAGCCGATGTCTTTTCGACCAGCGGGTAGTTTTCGGGTATCCCCAATGTCTCTGGGTTCATGGCGGACCAAAGCCCATTGCGGATGAAGCCGGTCACCGCAAGGCCGATTGCGTCATATTCACCATACCAACGCTCCGCAGCAGCGTGGGCGTTGGTGAGCCAGGTATCTGGTCCGTCAGAACGCTGTGTTGGAACGGTCACCTCCCCAAGGACCTCGCCGTCAGACACGAGCGCCGTCATCGTTTTTGTTCCACCGATATCGATGGCAAGCACCGGCCTCGTCACGCGTCAATCTCCAACGCCAGTATGCGATCAAGCTCGTGGGCGGCGTCCCTGTCCAGCACAATGGTCGTATGGGCATGGCGTGCGAGCGCGGAGCCGGGAACGGCATCTGTTATTGGCCCTGCAAGGCTTGCCGCAACCGCGCTGGCCTTCTCGATGCCGGTCGCCAGAACAACGATTTTCCGCGATTCTAGAATAGTGCCGATTCCCATCGTGATGGCATGCGTGGGTTGGCGTGCGCCCGGCTCGAAATAGCGCGCATTGGCTTCCATCGTCGAGGCTGTCAGCGCAACCCGCCGGGTGCGGGTGTCATGCGGAGATCCCGGTTCGTTAAAGCCGATGTGGGCGTTGCGGCCAAGGCCGAGAAACATCAGGTCGATGCCTCCACGCGCTGCAATCTGCGTTTCGTAGCGCTTGGCCTCCGCGCTCGCATCCGCAGCCGAACCGTCTGGAATATGGATATGTCGCTGCATGAAATCGATGTGCCGGAACAGGTTTTCACGCATGTAGAAGGCATAAGATGCAGTGTCCGTGCCCGAAATCCCAAGATACTCATCAAGGTTGAAGGCGTGGGCACGATTGTAGCAACCACGGCCATTTCGAAAGTCCTCAATCAGACGAGCGTACACTCCAAGGGGCGTCGCTCCCGTCGGCAAACCGAGCGCGCTGTCCGGCTTTTCTTCGACTTGCCGGAGCAGAATTTCCACGACGATGGCAGAGGCTTCGTCGACCGTATCCTTGACGATGATTTCCATGGTTTTTCCGTTCAATTCAGGCGCTGTCCAGTCTTGGCGTCGAAAACGGACGCTTTCTCGGCCGCTATCTGTACCTTGATCGTCTGCCCAGGGGCGGTGCTCCCGGTTTCCAGCCTGGCTGTCGCCGTCTGTCCGTTGATCGATAAAGTGACGTTGTCCTCAGGGCCTGTCGACTCGACTAGGTCGACGATGGCGTCATGACCCTCCTCATCGTGACGGGCCAGCTTTATGTGTTCCGGCCGCAAACCAAGGATGACGTCTCCCGAAATGCCTTCGGAAAGTCCTGGGAGCGGAAGAGGCAGTTTCCAATCCTTTCCATCCGTGAAGATCACTGCAGTCCCATCCATAACAAGGCGGCCGCTGATAAACTGCATGGACGGCGAGCCGACGAACCGGGCCACAAAGGTGTTGGCCGGTTTGTGATAGATCTCATAGGGCGAGCCGATCTGCTGAATATCGCCCTTGTTCATCACGACAATTCTGGTCGCTAGTGTCATGGCCTCGATCTGGTCGTGGGTCACATAGACCATTGTCTTTCCGACGCGCTCGTGCAGTCTCTTGATCTCGGCGCGTGTCTCGACACGCAACGTCGCATCGAGATTCGACAGCGGCTCGTCAAAGAGGAAAATCTTCGGGTCGCGCACAAGAGCCCGTCCGATGGCAACACGCTGGCGCTGGCCACCCGAAAGCTCGCGCGGCTTCCGCTCGAGAAGCGGTTCAATTTGCAAGAGGCGTGCGACCTCGGACACCCTTTGCGAAATTGTCTCACGCGAGAGTTTGCGCATCCGCAGCGGAAAGCCGATATTCTGCGCAACCGTCATGTTCGGGTAGAGCGCATAGGATTGGAACACCATTGCGACATCGCGCTCCCGTGTCGGGATGTGTGTCACTGGTCGACCCTCGATCACGATTTCTCCCGCGTCGATCGGATGCAGACCCGCGATCGCATGCAGCAGGGTGGATTTCCCGCAGCCGGAGGGGCCGAGAAGGACGACGAATTCGCCTTCATCGACCTCGACATCAATCCCTTTCAGCACGGAGATCGGGCCATAGGATTTGGTGATTTTCCGTAGGGAAAGCGACTGCTTGCTGGCCTGGATCATTCCGGTCATCCTTTTATACTTCCGAGTGACATGCCACGTACGACCTGGCCTTGAACCAACATGCCGAGAACAAGCATCGGCAGCATGACAAGTGTTGCGGCTGCCGTCAGCGGTCCCCACTGCACCCCCTGAAAAGTCAGGAACGAGGTGATACTGACGGGCAGTGTCTGGGTGTCCCGCCCGGTCAGGACGAGGGCGATGAAGAACTCATTCCAGGTAAACAGCACACACAGGATCATCGTCGCGACGATGCCGCCCTTGGCAACCGGCAGGAACACGTTCCAGAAGATCGTCAATTCGCGCGCGCCGTCCACTTTTGCCGCGTCGCGCAGCTCCTTCGGTATGTCCTCGAAGAAGGTGATGAGCAGCGATATGGCAAAGGGCACATTGATGAAGGCGTAGACCGCAATGATCACCCAGTGATTGTTGAGCAATTTCAACTGCGCGGCTAGAAAATACGTGGGAATGATGAAGATCAGCGGTGGTGCTATCCTGAGGCTCAGCACGAACTTTTCATTGCTGCGGCGCACCGGTTCTTCCTGTGCCACGAGCCCATAGGCGACAAGTGCACCGATCGCGACCGATATAGCGCTTGCCGTAATGGAGATAAGGACGCTGTTCATGAAGGCGCGAATGAAGACGCCATTGTTGAGAATGCGTTGGTAGTTCTCCCAGGTCGGTTCGAAGAACCAAACCGGCGGGATCGCAAAGGCGTCCTTCGTCGTCTTTACCGATGTGACGACTACCCAGTAGAGCGGAAACAGCACGACCACGATGAGAACGAGGATGGCGATATAGAAGGCCATTTTGCGCATCATACGGCTCCCCGTGCTTGGGCCTTGAAGGCAAGGTTGTACAGCAACAGCAGCGCGACATTGGTGAAGATCGTCAACACCATGGCAATGGTCAGCGCGTAGGAAATGTCGAAATTGGTGAATGCCGAAATATAGCCGTAGAGATTGAGCGTTTCCGTCGATAGCGCTGGCCCGCCGCGCGTCATGATGTAGAAGATGTCAAAGGTCTTCACGCTGTCGATGGCCCGGATCAGGGCGACGACAAGAAGCGCACGGTGAAGCGCCGGTAAGGTGATGTGCCAGAGAACCTGCCACTCCCGGGCGCCGTCGACACGCGCGGCGTTTTGCGGATCGCCCGGCAGCGATTCCAGTGATGCCATCGTCAAGAGTACGACAAAGGGTGTCCATTGCCAGATGTCGGCAATCATCACTGAGAACAGGGCGAAGTTTGGGTTGCCAAGCCAATCGAACGGACCGAGATGAAGCAGGGACAGGAGGTAGTTCGCCATACCGCTCGACGGGTCGAACATGAAACGCCATGTCAGCCCAACCACGATGGGCGTCATGACGATGGGCACGAGCATGATAGCTCGCGCAACCTTCTTGCCATGAAATTCCCGGTCGAGCAGCAAGGCGACAAAAAGGCCGATGATCAGTTCAATCGTCGTGGCCAGCACCGTGAAAAGGACCGTGCGCCAGAGAGCATTGAGACCGCGTGGGTCGAGCAAAAGCCGCAAGTAGTTGTCCAGTCCAATGAACCGTTCCTGTCCGGGCCGCATCAGGCTGATATCGTGGAATGTCAGCCACACGACGTAGATCGTGATGACCACCGAGACTGCGCCGAAAAAAGCAACCACCGGCTGATAGAAAAGCTTTGTCGCGTCGTTGAGCATAATTCTCCCCGCAGTGTAGCCACGTCCGGATAATCCGGACGTGGCGCCCGTTTGTTAGCGGGCGAGTGCTGCGTCGTTGGCCGTGTTGGCTTCCGCCAATGCGTCCTTTGCCGAAACGGTGCCGGCGAGCGCCTTGGATACGGCAATACCAGCATTGTTGATGATTTCGTTCGCAGCCGTGACCGTCGGCAGATATTGCGGATTGCCCTGGTTGATCGAAGCCAACATCGCTTCCTTGAAGGCTCCATAGCGCTTGTTAAATTCATCCGAATTCAACGCAGCTTCAGACGTGACACCGGAGTTGGGCGCGATGCTAAACGACTTGATTTGCTGCTCCTTCGCCGTTGCCCACGACACAAACAGCCATGCCGCTTCCTTCTGGGCGGAGGCCGACGTGATATAGAGGCTGTGCACAGCGAGGGACGATGAGCCACCCTTCAATGCGTCGGTCTGTTTGGGAACCGGCACGTAGCCAACCTTGCCGACCACTGATGACACAGCCGAGTCCTCGTTGAATGCTCCGTTGACCGTTGCATCCATTGTCATGCCGGCCTTGCCCTGCTGGAAGAGAACGTGGTTTTCTTCCCAACCGAAATTGGCAGCGCCGACGGGACCGTAGTCGCGCAGGATTTTTGCAAAAGCATCGAGCGAGGCGGCGGCCTCTGGCGTTCCGAGGGCCGACTTTCCATCCTTGGTGAGGAATTCGCCGCCGTAACCCCACAGCCAGCCTGCCCAGACATAGACGTTCTGGATACCTTGGGCGCCGCGCATAGTAATGCCTGCGATTTCGCCGTCGGACTTTTCCTTGATGGTCTTTGCCGCGCTGATAACCTGGTCAAACGTCTTCGGCGGGGTGAGGCCGTATTGCTCGAACAAATCCTTGCGATACATCAGGAACGTGCTCTCGCCATAAACCGGCAAGCCGTAGAGTTTGCCGTCGACAATATTCGTGTTGAGGTAGCCTGGGACGAAATCGGCGCGGTCGAGATATTTGGGCAGCTTTTTCGCAAGATCGTCGAGTGGATCGATATATCCGGCCTTAACGAAGCCCGGAATATAGATGATGTTGTTCTGGACGACATCATAGCGGCCAGAGCCGGACGAGAACTCCAGGAGCATCTTGGCGGTGATGTCGGATTCCGGGATGACCTCGAGTTCCACTTCGATGCCGGTTTCCTTGGTGAATTCCGGCAACAGTTTTTGGATGCCATCGGTGGTCGGGTGACCTTCCATCAGAACCGCAATATGCGTTCCTGCATATGGCTGATTGGCGTTCTGTGCGATCGCCGGCAGGGCCGAAGAGGTCGCAAGTGCAAACGTGAGTGCAAGTAGTTGGCGTCGTTTCATGTCATTCCCCTTTTTTTGAGCTATCCATGCGTTGCGTTGAATTGTTTGATTGATGATGCGCTAGAGTCTCTCCACCTCGCCGCTTTCCGCCGAGCGGATGAGGGCTCGGGTCAATTCCAACGAGCGAATGGCTTCTTCGCCGCTGGCCACTTGAGAGGGGCCGCCGTCGAGCCATTCGAGAACGCTGGCAAGCTGGAGCTTGAGGTCGCCGCCAACCCGATTTTCGACGATCGGCCAATGCTGGGTGTCGATCTCGCGCGATGTCTGGTTGTCTGCGAAATAAAGGCCGCTATCGCCGCACTGCACTTCGAATGAACCCTCTGTGCCGATGAGTTCCATGCGTGCGTCGATCATGTGGCGAGCGCCGGCAGGCAATGACCAGGCGCTTTCAAACGTCACGACGGTCCCGCCCGAGAAGCGTACGACCGCCGCGATCGTATCCTGCGTGCCGAGCGATCCGAGGAGAATGTCAGTCTGCTGGGCGTAGACGGAAACTGGGGTCTGACCCTCGAGCATCCAAAGCACCATGTCGACATCATGCACTGTGACATGCAGCGCGAGCGGTAAGGTGCCGCCGTAACGCTTGGGGCCTTCGGTTCGGGCGCTGTTGCGGCGGGCATAGATGTGAATAGGCGTGCCGATCTTGCCCGACGTAATCAGCTCGCGCGCCTTGTAGTAGCGTGGGTCGAACCGAAGCAGATAGCCGACCCCTAGCTTGATGCCCGCCGCCTTGCATGCAGCGACGATCTTGGCTGCATCTTCCATGGTCGAGGCGATCGGCTTTTCAACGAAGAGATTTATGCCCTTTGCCGCAATGGCGAGCGCCGGATCGAGATGAAGGTGGTCTGGTGTGCAAATACTGACCAGATCAAGCTCTTCGGCAGCCAGCAGTTCCAGATGGGAGCTGTAGGCTTTGACGTTGCCGCGTAACTGACCTGCCAGCGCAGTGGCGCGTCCGATGTCGCTATCGACGACGGCGACGAGTTCAGCGCGGGGTTCATTTGCGAAAATCGAAGCATGCATCGAGCCCATGAAGCCGGCTCCGATCACGGCAACGCGATTCCTTGTCATCTGCTTTCTCCATTGAATTCAGGCGTTGTTCGTGCACCGGCCACAGCATCCGCAAACCGTCGTGTGATCACATCCGGACGGGTGATGGCAGAACCGACCACGACAAACGCTGCGCCATATTCGATGGCTCTGCGTGCATCGGATGGTTCCCAGATGCGGCCCTCGGCCACGAACGGGATGCCTGCACGGAAAAGATCTTCCATCAGCTTAAAATCCGGCGCCTCGCTCTGTGGCGAATAGGATGTGTATCCAGACAGGGTCGTGCCTGCGAAATCAGCACCTAGGGCAACTGCTGCCCGCCCTTCGTCCAAGGTGCTGATATCAGCCATGGCGATCCGGCCCGCCTGATGCACTGCCTTGACAAGGGCAGCGACGCTGCAGGGTCTTGGTCTCGCAGTGGCGTCAAACGCCACAATGTCTGCGCCCGCCTCGCAAAGCTGGCGAACGTCCTCCAGCGTCGGTGTGATGTAAATCTCTGAATCCGGATGCTCGATCTTGGTAATACCGATGACGGGGACGCTGACGGCATTTCGCACGGCGGACACATTTGCGACGCCCTCGATACGAACCGCCTTCGCGCCACCCAACACCGCCGCCTTGGCAAGCGCCACAATGTGATCTGTCGGCTGCAAGGGGCTGCCGTCAGCCGCTTGACAGGAAACGGCAAGTGTTCCGCGCAAGGCTTCAAGGATGCTCAAGTTCCAATACCCTTCGTCTCAAATTCGAGTTCACGGTATCATAGTGAAATAAACCGTCAAGAAATTATTTATGATGAAAATTTCCGCCAAACGGCAAGAGGCAAAATCAACCCGACGAAAAAGGGGCGCTCGCAGGGGTCTTAAACGTTGCGGTCGGTAACGCTTTGGGCGGTGTCGAGAATGGTAATAAGACGGTCCGGCTCGGCCATCGTCATATAGGACGCCAGAGCATCGACAATCAGTAACTGGCTGATCTTCGAGGGAAACGCGCCCCCCGTAAGCGGTGTCTCCGGCCAGGATGCCAACAGCACATGCGTGCACGTGGCTGCCAGTGGGCTTTTCGATCGATTGGTGATCCCGATCACGCGTGCGCCCCTCGCATGCGCAAGCTCGGCAATCTTGACCGTATCAAGGGTCGAGCCCGAACTTGAAATCAGGAAATAGACATCAGCGGGATTTGAGGTGGCAGCAGCCATAGTTGCCAGATGCGCGTCGCGGGCGATATGTGAATGCACACCCAGGCGTGCGAGCTTGTATTCCAGATATTGCGCCGTGATCGCCGAAGCGGCGACACCAAAAATCTCGATGTGTTTTGCCTGCAGCAATTCCTGGGCAACGGCTTGTATTATGCTACGGTCGAGCAGCCGCTCCGTTTCATCGAGGGCTGTTCTTGCGGTCTCCACGAGGTTCTGAACCGGATCTCCCGTTGATATCGGGACGCTGGTTTGGCTCTGTGTAGCCAACTCCTGCGCCAAAGCCAGCTTGAAATTCTGGAACCCAGTGAATCCCAGTTCACGGCAGAACCGCATCACGCTGGCTTCCGAGGATTGCGCGTCTTCTGCAAGCTCGGTGATACTTTTGTAAAGTACCGCCTGCGGGTCTTCCAACGTGTAATCTGCAACACGCTGGAGCGCGCGCGTCATGTTCGGAGCGCGGGAGCGAATACTCGCAACGAGAGCCATATGCGGTGTCGGATTCACGTGATGTCCTTAAAAATGTTCTCCGACCCAGGGGGACGGGCCGGAAAATATGCGGTCGCATGCCATTACGCCATCACGATCACCGTTTATCCACCCCGCTCTTGCAAGAAAACTCGCGGAGCGAAAGCCACTATAGAGAGTTGCAAGATGTTCACTTGCGATTTTCACGATGGGTGAGCCGGCTTCATGCGTTCGGCAATACGGTGTGCCGTTTTCGATGGAGAGCGATAGCGTCTCGACCTGATCGCCCGTCATTATCTCCAACGTGACCTGCTCGGTCACTGCGTTGTAGCCACGCGCCAGAAGCGCGTCCCTTGCGGAAAGGACCCGCATTAGAAACTCCTCCTGGTGGACAAGACGCCATCCCTTGTCCGGCATCGCGAAAACCAACTTGTCCTGTGCCGAACCGTGCCACCGCACCCGCGGGTATACCGTCGAGAATGTCCCTAAAAACCGCAATATGCACCGAGCCGCCCGTCCGGACAGCGCCGCCCAATCCCGGATGATCATACATTCGGGATTGCTCGTATCGATGATCACATACGCAACGTCCTCGTCCTCGTCGAAGACGTAAATGGATGTCGGGGGATCCGGCCACGTCAAAAGAAGGGACCATTGTGCCGTACTACGCTGCAGATTACCTGCCTCCACCACGCATTGTCGCTCATGGATAGAGGCTAAGGTCGGTAGCGCGGCAGGCAGCGTCACCTGACGGCACTGGTACTTTTCCTTGATTTTATAAAGCTCTGACGTTTCCGCTTCGTAGACAATTTCCGATCCGGCCAATTCATAGCCGCCTCTTCGATAGACGGGGCGGGTTGATGCAAACAAGGTTGTCAGGAGGGCGCCTCTGCGGGCAGCGATCGCACCTGCATCCTCCAGGATGGCATCTGCGAGACCCAGGCCGCGATATTCGGGTAGAATGGCCACATGTGCAATGTTGCATGCTGGCACGGCTCTACCACCGAACCAGTGCCCGGTGGCGATGAGAGCGAAGACCGCCGCCGGCGTATCCTCATGGTCGGCGATATAGAAGTTTTCGAGGCCCACCTTGCCCACATAGGCTTCAGTCTGTTGCACCGTAAACCCGAAGGACGTTGCATAGGCCCTCACGATGAAATCCGCATCTTGTGTTACTGCAATACGTGACGTCATGGTTCGCCCTGGTGATAATTGCCAGAAAAATTGAAAATTTGAAAAATATTTTTATACGAACGGTGCGGAGCTGTCGAGGGCCATCCCAGCTGACCTGAACGGTCCTTAATTTTCGATCCGGCACAGGTTGAACGATCTGGTACCGTGGGACGCCAACCTATCGGCTCGGTCATTCCTTGGAACGCCGACTTGGCGAAGGTGACAATTGCGCCAAATTGTAAAGGGCAGTGACCAGCGCACCGTGCGACCCGGCGCGCGCGCCTCAGATCGGGACGAGTTTTCGAAAAGGATAAGCGCCCACGCGTCTCTCTGGCGCGCAGGCGCTCCGATTGAGAAATGGGGCCGACTTCACCCCGCCAACGGTCGGCTTTTCGTCAATGCCGGTTGGTGACGACGATGGGGATCAGCAGGTCACCCCAGTTACCGTCGCCGCCGTGATGACGGGCCGAGCGCACCAGTTCGACCGAGACGCCGGCCTCGACAGCTTTCATGACCGATTGGTTCAGCCGATGCAGATCGTTGGCGAGCATGCGGATCGTCGTCTGCTGATCCTCGCTCATGCTGCTTGCCTGCTCCTCGGCCCGTTCCCTGACGCGTGTGATGGATGCCATGATCATCTCCTCCTCTTCGAGTTATTCCGCAGCCGGTTTGAACTGCGCATGTTCGGTCGAGCCGTGCATCGCCGTGGTCGAAGACCGGCCGCCGGTGATGGCGAGCGACACGGCGTCGAAATAGCCGGTGCCGACCTCGCGCTGGTGTTTGGTCGCGGTATAGCCATTGACCTCGGCGGCGAATTCCGCCTGCTGCAGCTCGGAATAGGCCGACATCTGCCGTTGCCGGTAGCCGCGCGCCAGTTCGTACATGCCGTAGTTCAGCTGGTGGAAGCCGGCGAGCGTGATGAACTGGAACTTGTAGCCCATCGCGCCGAGTTCGCGCTGGAACCGCGCAATCGTCGCCTCGTCGAGATTCTTCTTCCAGTTGAAGGAAGGCGAGCAATTATAGGCGAGTAGCTTGCCGGGATGCACCTTGTGCACGCCTTCGGCAAAGCGCCGCGCCTGATCGAGGTCCGGCTTCGAGGTCTCGCACCAGATGAGATCGCAATGCGGCGCATAAGCGACGGCACGCGCGATGCAGGGCTCGATGCCGTTTCGCACCTGATAGAAACCTTCGACCGTGCGGCCGGCATCATAGTCGACGAAGGGCTGGTCGCGTTCGTCGATGTCTGACGTCAGCAGCTTTGCCGCTTCCGCGTCGGTGCGGGCGATGACGAGCGTCGCAACGCCCATGACGTCGGCGGCAAGCCGCGCGGCGTCGAGATTGCGGATATGGGCGGCCGTCGGGATCAACACTTTGCCGCCGAGATGGCCGCATTTCTTCTCCGAAGCAAGCTGGTCCTCGAAGTGAACGCCCGCGGCACCCGCCTCGATATAGGCCTTCATGATTTCGAAGGCGTTGAGTGGTCCGCCGAAGCCTGCTTCCGCATCGGCAACAATCGGTGCGAACCAGGTCTCGACGGAAAGTCCCTGGGCTTCCGAGGTCTCGATCTGATCGGCGCGCTGCAGCGTGCGGTTGATGCGTTTGGCAAGCTCCGGACCGGCATTGGCCGGATAGAGAGACTGGTCGGGATACATCGCCGATGCCGTATTGGCGTCGGCCGCCACCTGCCAGCCGGAGAGATAGATCGCCTTCAACCCGGCGCGCACCATCTGCATGGCCTGGTTGCCGGAAAGTGCGCCGAGCGCATTGACGAAATCCTCCTGGTGCAGAAGCTGCCACAACCGGTCCGCCCCCATTTCGGCCAGCGAATGGCGCAGCGCCACCGAGCCTCTGAGCCGCCGCACGTCATCGGTCGAGTACGGTCTCTCGATGCCGTCGAAACGATCAGCTGTTGCGTTTGGAACAAGCTTGTAAAAATCCGTCATGCTGCTCTCCTTATTAAAAAGCCCGACAAAGGTGCTGCATGACAAGATTGACAATATGAGCCGATATGGCCAGAAAAACCTTTGATTTCTTGCTTGGAAAGAGGTTAAGATGACGAGGATTGACAGAGCGGCGCTGTGAATGTGTAAAATTTTGTAAATATGGCGCTCCTTCCTTGTCAAAGGGTGTGACATGGCGGAACGAAAGATATTCGCGGGCCCGAAAGTCAGGCGCATCCGCAATGCGCTGGCGCTGACGCAGACCGCCATGGCCGAAGCGCTTGAAATATCACCGTCCTACCTGAACCTGATCGAGCGCAACCAGCGTCCGTTGACGGTGCAGCTCCTTCTCAAGCTTGCAAGCGTCTATAGGGTCGATCTCGAGGAATTGCGGGGGCAGACCGGCGGCAGTCTCGATCAGCTCAAGGAGATCTTTGTCGATCCGCTGCTGTCGGGCGAGTTGCCGGGCGATCAGGAATTGGTGGAGGTGGCCGAGGCAGCACCCAATGCCGCGAGCGGCATGATCAAGCTCTATCGCGCCTATCGCGAGCAGGCGGCAAGGCTGTCCGATCTGACGGCGCTGATGGCCGCCGAAGGACATGCACCGGTCGCTGCCGGCCGGTTGCCGTTGGACGAGGTGCGCGAGACGCTGGAGCGCAGGTCTGGTTATTTCGGACGGATCGAGACGGCGGCAGAAGCTTTTGCCGCAACGCTCCCCGGCGGCCTCGATCTTGCTGCCGGGCTGAAGGATTGGCTGCGTTCCGAGCGCGGCATCGCGGTACGTGTTTTGCCCGTCCATGTGATGCCGGATCTGCGCCGCCGTTTCGATCGCCATTCGATGCGGCTTTTCATCTCGGAGCGCCTGTCACAGGCCGACCGCGCGCATGAGATATCAATCGAAGCTGCGACTCTTGCTTTGCTGCCGGCAATCGATGCCGAGCTCGCCGATCTTTCGCTCTCCTCCGCCGAGGCACGCCGCATCGCCCGTTTCGAGCTTGCCCGCATCGCCGCACTGGCGCTTGCAATGCCCTACGAGGCCTTTCTTTCGGCCGCCAAGGCAACGCGCTACGATATCGACATTCTGCGTGCACGCTTCGGCGTCTCCTTCGGTCATGCCGCCGCGCGCCTTGCCATGCTGCAGCGTCCCGGAGCGGCGGCCATTCCCTTCTTCCTGATCGAGATCGATGCCGCTGGCCACCGGCTGCGCAGGGCAGGCGCCCAGGGCTTTCCGCAGGCCCGTTTCGGCGGCGGCTGTCCGAAGCTCAATATCCATGCCGCCTTCCTGCAGCCGGGCCAGATCCTTGCCGAAACGGTGGTCATGCCGGACGGGGCATCCTTCCTGACGGTCGCCCGCACCCTGGAGGGACCGAGCGTCGAATTCGGCGAAAGGATCAGGCGCACCGCGATCCTGATCGGCTGCGACGCTGCCCTTGGCGAGGGTGTGGTCTATGGGCAGGCGATGGCGCTCGATCCGGTCACGATCGGTCCGGCATGTCGCCTTTGCGAGCGACGCGGCTGCCTTTCCCGGGCCGAGCCGCCGGTGACGAGACCGCTCGGGCTCGATGAGATGGTGGCGGGGCTCAGCGCCTTTGATTTCCAGTGATTGTGAAATCATTGAGGGCGCAGGATTTTGCGCTTGTGGGCTGTGAAATTCCTTCTTAGTCTGCGTGGAAAACCAGAGGGAAAAGATGTCCGGGGGTGCGGAATCTTTGAACAAACAGGAGAAGTCATGAGGTCAACCATTCTATGCGTGACGGCCGCCGCCGTTACCGCACTCCTTGCTGCCGCTCCGGCCTTTGCCCAGGAACGCGTGGTCAACGTCTACAACTGGTCGGATTATATCGACAGTTCCATCCTCGAGGATTTCACCAAGGAAACCGGCATCAAGGTCGTCTACGACACTTTCGATTCCAACGAGACGCTGGAAACCAAGCTCTTGGCCGGTGGCTCGGGGTATGACGTCGTCGTCCCCACCGTATCCTTCATGCAGCGGCAGATCGCCGCCGGCGTCTACCAGAAGCTCGACAAATCGAAGCTGCCGAACCTGGTCAATATGTGGGACGTCATCATGAAGGGCGTGGCGTCCTTCGACCCCGGCAATGAATACAGCGTCGACTACATGTGGGGCACGACGGGCATCGGCTATAATGTCGACAAGGTCAAGGCTGCCCTCGGCACCGACGACAAGCCCAATTGGGACGCGTTGTTCGATCCGGCGAAAGCGGCGAAACTCAAGGATTGCGGCATCTATATGCTGGATTCCCCGACCGACGTCGTGCCCTCGGTGCTCGCCTATCTCGGGCTCAACCCCAACAGCACCGATCCAGCCGATCTTAAGAAGGCGCAAGAGGTTCTCACGGCCGTCCGTCCCTTCGTCCGCAAGTTCCATTCATCCGAGTATATCAGCGCGCTGGCGAACGGCGATATCTGCATCGCGCTCGGTTATTCCGGCGACATGTTCCAGGCCCGCGACCGTGCCGCGGAAGCCAATGCCGGCGTCAAGGTCGATTATTCGGTGCCGTCGCAGGGAGCCCAGATCTTCTTCGACGTCTTCGGCATTCCGAAGGATGCGCCGCATGTCGCCGAAGCCCATGAATTCATCAACTACATGATGAAGCCGGAAGTGATCGCCAAGGCCTCGAACTTCGTCTTCTACGCCAACGGCAACAAGGCGTCGCAGCCGTTCCTCGACAAGGAGGTCCTCGAGGATACGGCGATCTACCCGACGCCCGAGGTGATGGCGAAACTCTTCACCGTTCCGCCGCTCGATCCGAAGACGCAGCGGATCGTGACGCGGCTATGGACCACCGTGGTCACCGGCCAATAATAGCATAACGGCCCGGACGGAAACGTCCGGGTCTTTTTTTGACGATTCCGGCCGGGTGAAGCCGGGAGCAAAAGAATGTATTTTCGGGGAACAATATGAAGTCTCTAGGCAATATTCGCCGCTCTTTCGCACCTTGGACCGATCCGTCCGCCAAGCCCTTCATATCCATCAAGAACGTCACCAAGCGTTTCGGTGATTTCACCGCCGTCGATAACCTGTCGCTCGATATTTATCACCGCGAGTTCTTCGCGCTGCTCGGCGCTTCCGGCTGCGGCAAGTCGACGCTTCTGCGCATGCTCGCCGGCTTCGAGCAGCCGACCTCGGGCGAAATCGTGCTCGACGGCACCGACATGGCCGGCACGCCGCCCTATAGGCGCCCCGTCAACATGATGTTCCAGTCCTATGCGCTTTTCCCGCACATGACGGTCGAGAAGAACATCGCCTTCGGCCTGAGACAGGACGGCATGGCGAAGGACGAGATGACTGACCGCGTCTTGCAGATGCTGAAGCTCGTCAAGCTGGAGCAATTTGCCTCCCGCAAGCCGAACCAGCTTTCCGGCGGCCAGCGCCAACGCGTGGCGCTGGCCCGCTCGCTCGCCAAGCGCCCGAAGGTGCTGCTGCTCGACGAACCGCTCGGCGCGCTCGACAAGAAGCTGCGCGAGGAAACCCAGTTCGAGCTGATGGACCTGCAACAGAATCTCGGCCTCACCTTCGTCGTCGTCACCCACGACCAGGAAGAGGCGATGACCATGGCGGACCGTATCGCCGTCATGAGTCACGGCAAGGTCGTGCAGGTGGCGACGCCGGCCGAGATCTACGAGGCGCCGAATTGCCGTTTCGTCGCGGATTTCATCGGCGACGTGAACATCTTCGACGGCAAGGTCGCCTCATCGGGCAATGGCACCGTCGAGATATCAGTCGACAGCGGCTTCAGCGTGCGTGTCGCCGCCGCCGAAACACCTTCTGCAGGCAGCGCCGTCGGTTTCGCCATCCGGCCGGAAAAGATGCGGGTCGGGCGCACGCCGCCCGCCAACGCCTCCGTCAACGCCGCCAGAGGCGAACTCTGGGATATCGCCTATCTCGGCGACATGACCGTCTTCCATGTGAAATTGCAGAGCGGCAACGTCGTCAAGGCCTCGTCGCTCAATGCGCAGCGCTCCGTCGACGACCCCTTCACCTACGATCAGGAAGTCTGGGTCTCCTTCGACGAGAATGCCGGCGTCCTGCTGAAGGATTGACATCATGGGGAAGTTCACGTCCGGCCTCTACAATCGCCTCGTCATCGTCATCCCTTATGCTTGGCTGCTGCTCTTCTTCCTGGCGCCCTTCTTCATCGTCTTCCGCATTTCGATGTCGACGACGGCGATCGCCATGCCGCCCTATGAGCCTGTCTTCTCCTTCGCTGACGGCTGGGCCGGCCTCTTAAGCAAGATCGGCGAATTCTCCCTCGACAATTACACCTACCTCACCGACGACCCGCTCTATTTCAACGCCTATGTGTCGAGCGTGATGATCGCCGCGATCTCCACCTTCCTGACGCTGCTGATCGCCTATCCAATCGCCTACGGCATGGCGCAGGCGCCACGTGGCCTGCGGCCGACGCTGGTGATGCTCGTCATCCTGCCCTTCTGGACGAGCTTCCTGATCCGCGTCTACGCCTGGATCGCCATCCTCAAGCCGGAGGGCCTGTTCAACCAGCTGCTGCTGTCGCTGCACCTGATCGATACGCCGCTGATCATCCTCAACACCAATACCGCCGTCTATATCGGCATCGTCTATTCCTATCTGCCCTTCATGGTGCTGCCGCTTTATTCGGCGCTCGAGAAGATGGACGGCACGCTGATCGAAGCCGCCCAGGATCTCGGCTGCCCGCCGATCACCGCCTTCTGGCGCGTCACCTTCCCGCTGTCGATCCCCGGCGTGGTGGCCGGCTGCATGCTGGTCTTCATCCCGGCCGTCGGCGAATTCGTCATTCCCGATCTGCTCGGCGGGTCGCAGACGCTGATGATCGGCAAGACGCTGTGGAACGAGTTCAATTCCAATCGCGACTGGCCGGTCTCCTCGGCGGTGGCGACCATCCTGTTGCTGATCCTGGTCATCCCGATCGTCTTCTTCCAGAATGTCCAGGCCAAAGCCGAAGAGCGGGGGAAATAAGCCATGCTGAAATGGACCCGCTTCAACATCGTCTCCGTCACGCTCGGCTTCGCTTTCCTCTATCTGCCGATCGTGCTTCTCGTCATTTTCTCCTTCAACGAATCCAAACTCGTGACCGTCTGGGGCGGCTTCTCGACGAAATGGTATGTCTCGTTGATGAGCAATCAGGCCTTGCTCGACGCTGCCTGGGTGACGCTGCGCGTCGGGCTGCTGTCGGCAACGTTTGCAACCATCCTCGGCACGATGGCGGCGCTGACATTGGTGCGCTACACCCGCTTTCGCGGCCGCATGTTGTTTTCGGGCATGGTCTATGCCCCGCTCGTCATGCCGGAGGTCATCACCGGCCTGTCATTGCTGCTGCTCTTCGTGGCGATCGGTCTCGATCGTGGCTTCTGGACGATCACGCTCGCGCACACGACGCTGACCATGTGCTTCGTCGCCGTCGTAGTGCAGTCGCGCCTGCTCAGTTTCGATCATTCGATCGAGGAAGCTGCCCAGGATCTCGGCGCGCCGCCGGTGCGCACCTTCTTCGAGATCACCCTGCCGATCATCGCGCCAGCCGTGCTCTCCGGCTGGATCCTGGCCTTCACCCTGTCGCTTGACGATCTGGTGATTGCGAGCTTCACCTCGGGGCCTGGCGCCACCACGCTGCCGATGAGGATCTACAGCCAGGTCCGCCTCGGCGTGACGCCCGAGATCAATGCGGTGTGCACGATCCTGATCGGCATCGTCGCCTTCGGCGTCATCTGCGCCTCGATCATTACCAAGCGCCGCGAAACGCAGCGGCAGAGGGACGAACGCGCCGCCGCCGCAGGGGCGTGAGGTCTAAAGCGCGTGCTCCTTGCGCTTTATGTCTCCATTTTACGCATGTCGTTCTCGCAAAACCGCTGCACGCTTTTGCGCGACATGCTTCATTGCGCGTGGGGTGTATTGCCGAAAAGTGGAACCGGCGAGATCACCGGGTTCGGCCATGAACCGCCGACGAAGAACGGCAGAAGCGGCAGCTCCGCCGCCTTGGCAGGATCGGTTGCCTCCAGCGATCCGGAAAGCGCCAGCCCGTTCGACTGATAGGTGATGACGCCGGAAAGCGTCAGCGTCTGAGTGGCGCCGGCGATACGGGCGTCGTGCATCTCGGCGGTGCCGTTGGCGAAATCGGCCTGCAGGTTCAGCTGGTTGAAGGCGAAGGCGCCGCCTGCTGCCGCGCTCAGCGGAAAGAACGGCTTTTCGGCTGCCTGCGTGCGCAATGCCGCAGCATCAATGCCGGGAATCGTGCCTTCCCTGGTCCAGAAGTGCAGCTTGCCGGTGACGTCGGCAAGGCCGGTCGTCCAAATCGCCTTCGGCGACTGCAGGTCGAGATCGAGCGATCCTGTCGCAAGCGGCAGCGGACCCTTCAGTTGCAGGCGCTCTGCAAGGGCCGCGAAGTCGGCATTGCGGATCGACAGCTGCAGCCTGCCGCCGCCGTCGAAGTCGCGCTGCGTCGCTTCCAGATGCGCGGTCATCTCGCCGCCTTCGAACTGGCTGTCGCCAATATCGAATTTCGCTTCGCCGCCGGCAACGATCACGCTGGCGCCAACGTCGGAAAGCTCGAAGAGACCCATCTGCGCGCGCCGTGCCGAAAGCCTGACGTCGACATCGAGCAGCCGCAGCGGCCCGGTTATGCCGGCGGAGATTTCCTCCGCCTCGCCGGCGGCGAGCCTGAGGGCGAAGGCATCGAGGAAGGGCTTGAGGTTCATCTGGTCGAAGGCCAGCGTGCCGCCGATCTTCGGCCGTTTTCCGGGTTGGGTGAAAAGGTCCATCACCCCGGTGGCACTCGCTTCGTTCAGCGAGAGACTGAGATTGTTGAAGCGCAGCCCGTTGCCCGACGACATGATGTCGGATTCCAGCGAAGCGCTCTTCAACGTTGCGATGCCGGGGATCGATTTGCCCGACCATGTCAGCAGTGCCGGCACATCGGGAATGCTGGCGGTGATATTGCCGGAAAGGGCCGAAAGGCTGGCGATGCTGGCAATCCCCTGGAAGTGCGCCGTCAACAGGTTTGATGTGAGCGACGTCCGGGTCTCGGCATTCCTGCCGGCAAAGGCGAGCAGCGGCTGGCGCGAGGCGAAATCGACCTTCAGGTCCTCGCCGTTGATGCGGGCGATGACGACCGCCGAGATCGCGCCGGATAGCCTCGGCCAGGCGATATCTGCGGTGACGCTATCGAAATGATAGGTCTTGGCGGACTTGATGTCGGTGACCACAAGCGTCCCGTCCTCGACCGTCACTGCGCCGATCTCGGCATCGAGATCCCGAGCAAGCACCTCAGCTCCGTTTTCGGAGCGTACGCCGTTGATCGCGCGTGCGAGCAGGCCGGCATAACTCCAGTCGATCAGCCCTTTCTCGTCGCGCGTCAGCGCCAAGTTGGGGCGCACCAGGTGGAATTCGTGGAAGCTCGTCCGGCCTCGCAACGCATCGATGAGGCTGAAATCGGCTGACAGGCTTTCGATACTGCCGAGCAGCTTGTCGCCGCTTTCGCGCGGCTGGCGGATGGTGATCTGGTTCAGTGTGATGCGCGGCGTCGGCCAGAATTCGAGAACCGGACTGCCCTTGATCTCGGCATGGTAGCCCGTCCATTTCGACAGCGCGTCCTCGATGCCGGAGCGCACGAAGCCGGTCGAGATGAGATAGGGTGCGGCGACCCTGAGCGCCACGAAAAGCGCGAGCGCTATCAGCAGGAATACCGTCGACAGGCGGGCGAAGGCCGGAAGCCAGCGCGAAACGGGTCCGATCTTCCTGCGCCACCTGCGATGTCTTGACGTGCTCATGATCTCCGCCGGCAAATTCAGCCGGTCATCCCGTTATGCGCTGAATTCGGCGGATATAGGAAATATCAGGCATATGCAAATCCCATACAGTGCCGCGCGTCATTTCAGACGCGCAAAGGACGCTGTAGCACTTTCAATTAAATAGTTGGAGCATGATGTCGTCCGAAAACCGCTCACACTTTTCGGCATCATGCTCCAGGCGACGGATCGCGTCGGTTCCGCACTTTATAATGCAATGCAGCATGATATAAAGACGGCATTGGGGAGGAGGATTGAATGCAGGATAACAGACCACTTTGGGTGCCCTCGGGGGATGCCGTTGCAAAAAGCCCGATCCATGCCTTCATGGAACGCTGCAATGCCGATTTCGGGCTTTCTCTTTCTGGCTTTGAGGAACTGCACGCATGGTCGGTGGCCGAGCGGGAGAATTTCTGGTCGACCGTCTGGGATTTCTGCGGCGTGAAGGGAGAGCGCGGCGTAGAGGTGCTTGCCAATGGCGATCGCATGCTGGACGCCCGCTTCTTTCCTGACGCGACACTGAACTTCGCCGAGAACCTGCTGTCTGGCCGCGGTGAGGGCGATGCCATCATCTTCCGCGGCGAGGACAAGGCCGAGGACCGCTGGTCGTGGGACCGGCTGCGCGCGCTGGTCTCGAAGCTGCAGCAGGCCTTCGCAGCACTCGGGATCGGCAAGGGCGACCGCATCGCCGCCATGATGCCGAACATGCCGGAGACCGTCGCCGCCATGCTCGCCGCCGCCTCAATCGGTGCCATCTGGTCGTCCTGCTCTCCTGATTTCGGCGAGCAGGGTGTGCTCGACCGCTTCGGCCAGATCGGCCCGAGGCTGTTCATCGCTTGCGATGCCTATTGGTATTCCGGCAAGCTGCAGGATGTCGGCGCCAAGGTCGCCACCGTCACAAAAAGTCTGGGTATTCCCTCCGTCATTGTCCACTACGCCGGCGATGCGGAGGCAGTGGCGCGCAAGACGCCGGGGGCTTCAACGCTCGAGGCCTTTGTCGCGCCCTATGAGGCAAGGGAAGTCGAATTCACGCGGCTTGGCTTCGCGCATCCGCTTTACATCCTCTTTTCGTCAGGCACGACAGGCGTGCCGAAATGCATCGTGCATTCGGCCGGCGGCACGCTGCTGCAGCATCTGAAGGAGCACCGGCTGCATTGCGGCCTGCAGGCGGGCGAGAAGCTGTTCTACTTCACCACCTGCGGCTGGATGATGTGGAACTGGCTGGTCAGCGGTCTCGCCAGCGGCGCAACGCTCTGCCTGTTCGACGGCTCGCCCTTTGCCCCCGATGGCAACGTGCTGTTCGACTATGCCGAGGCCGAAAAATTCGCCATCTTCGGCACCTCGGCGAAATATATCGATGCGGTGCGCAAGGGCGGGCTGACGCCGCGCGCAAGTCACGATCTTTCCAGCCTGCGGCTGATGACCTCCACCGGTTCGCCCCTGTCGCCTGAGGGGTTCACCTTCGTCTATGAGGGCATCAAGGAAGACGTGCAGCTCGCCTCGATCTCAGGCGGCACCGATATCGTCTCCTGCTTCGTGCTCGGCAATCCGCTGCAGCCGGTTTGGCGCGGTGAGATCCAGGGGGCCGGCCTCGGCCTTGCCGTCGATGTCTGGAACGATGATGGCAAGCCGGTGCGCGGGGAGAAGGGTGAGCTCGTCTGCACCAAGGCCTTCCCCTCGATGCCGGTAATGTTCTGGAACGATCCCGATGGCGCCAAATATCGCGCCGCCTATTTCGACCGCTTCGACAATGTCTGGTGTCACGGCGACTTCGCCGAATGGACGGAGCATGGCGGCCTTGTGATCCACGGGCGTTCGGATGCGACGCTCAATCCTGGCGGCGTTCGCATCGGCACGGCGGAGATCTACAATCAGGTCGAGCAGATGGAGGAGGTGGCCGAGGCGCTCTGCATCGGCCAGGAGTGGGACGACGACGTGCGCGTCATCCTCTTCGTTCGCCTTGCCCCCGGTGTGACGCTGACGGAGGATCTCGTCAAGGCGATCAAGACGCGTGTTCGCACCGGCGCCTCGCCGCGGCACGTGCCGGCGAAGATCATCGCGGTTGCTGATATTCCCCGCACCAAATCCGGCAAGATCGTCGAGCTTGCCGTGCGCGAGGTTGTTCACGGCCGGCCGGTTAAGAACCAGGAAGCGCTTGCCAATCCCGAGGCGCTGCGGCTCTTCGCCGGGCTAAGCGAACTGAAGGATTGACAGCGATCGGAAACTACAAGCTTTCACCCTCTATCAATCTCCTGTCATGGAAACCTTTCGTTAAGAAAGGTTTGTCAAAGGTGAAGCCATCTTGGGGGTCGCACATGAACGAGGCGGCCTGGGGCCTTCTGGCCTCCGAAACATGACGTTGATCGACTGAGCTCTTGTTGAACAGCACTAAATTCTAGGCAGCCTTTGGCTGCCTTTTCTTTGCGCTCCGATCAGCCGGCCAGCACGCGCTGCGACGGGAAGGTGATCTCGACGAGCGTGCCCTCGTTGGGCGTCGAATTGATCGAGAACGTTGCCCGGTTGGCATCCACCATCGCCTTGGTCAGCGGCAAGCCGAGCCCGGTGCCGTCGCCGCGATGGCGCGATTGGGTCGAGGAGACCTGCCGGAACGGCTTCATCGCCTGGTCGAGTTCGCTGCGCGTCATGCCGATGCCGGTATCGCGGACCCTGAGGACGACGCTGCCATTGGCCTCATAAGATGTGGAAACGACGATCTGCCCGCCTGATGGGGTGAAGCGGATGGCGTTCGACAGGATGTTCAGGGCGATCTGCTTGATCGAGCGCAGGTCGGCCACGACATCGGGCACCGATTGCGACAGCGCCGTGCGGATGATGACGCGCTGGCCATTCGCCTGCGGCTGGATCAGCGCCACGGCCTCGGAGACCGCCTCGTTGAGACCGACGGCATCGAAATCGAGATCCATCTCGCCCGCTTCGATCTTCGAAATGTCGAGCAGGTCGTTGACGATGTCGAGCACGTGCCGGCCGGAGCGGCCGATGTCATTGGCATATTCGATATAACGCGGATGGCCGATCGGGCCGAAGCGCTCGCCCGCCATCATGTCGGAAAAGCCGATGATGGCGTTGAGCGGCGTGCGGATTTCGTGGCTGACACGGGCGAGGAAATCGGTCTTGTGCGCGTTGGCGGTTTCAGCCGCACCCTTGGCGTTGCGCAACTCGTCCTCGGTGCGCTTCCACTGGGTGATATCGCGGATGACGGCGCAATAGCCGTTTGAGGAGGTGAGCTGGCCCATCGTCATGAACAGCGGCACGAAGCCGCCGGCGGCCTCGCGGCCGATCACTTCACGCCCATCGTTCAGCACACTTGCCACGCCATGGCCGGAGAGGCCGTTCAGATAGTCGATGACCGCTTTCTGGCTCTCATGGGCAAACAGCATGACGAAGGGTTTGCCGCGCGTCTCCTGCTCGTCGTAATTGAAAAGCGCGCTGGCCGACCGGTTCATCGAGCGGATGTCGCCCTCGGTGCCGATGACGACGACGCCGTCGGTCGCCGTTTCCAGGATCGAGCGCAATTCCTCCACTTCGACTTGAAGCTTGGCGACTTTCTCGACCATCCGCTCGGGGCGGCCTTCGGAACGGCCCTCGGACCGGTTTGCTTCGCCACGGCCATCTTCCTTGCCTTCCACCGGCATCAACGCCAGCATCAATGCGTTGGCGTCTTCCCAGCGCACCGATTGTAGCCGCGCGGTCACCGGGGCCAGCGTATCATCGGCCTTGACAAGCATCATGGTGCCGGTGCCGACAGACTTTTCCTCGAGTTCACGGCGCTGCAGCAGGGCTTCGATGCCGCCCACCTCGCGCAATGCCTCGAGCGAATCGTAGCCCGTCAGCCGCATGAATTCCGGATTGGCATGGATCAGCGCATCGCCGATATGGATGAGCACGGCAACAGGCAACTGGTCGACCGTGCCCACCGAAAGCCCGTCCGTCATCTTGACGCGCGGCGGAATGAAGCTGGTGAGAACCTCGATCTGGCTGACCGTCTCCTCGAGCCCTTCCGTTGCCTCGTCTTCGGCGATGACTGAAGGCTCTTCGGTGGCGTCGTCGTCTTCGCTCTGCGCCTCGACGGCATTCTCGAAGATCGCCTCCTGCGCCGCCACCTCTTCGAGCGACAGTGTTTCCGCCTTCTCGGAGATGGGTGTTTCGGCCTCGACCTCTTCGGGTCCGGAGGCCTTTTCGAAGCCGGCGGTTTCGGTGACGGCGGTTTCTATCGGCGCCGGAACGGCAGGCTCGTCCTTGCTGGCGCCGAAGGCTTCGAGGCGCTTGGCGATCTCGCGGAAATTGGCCTGTTCGGCGGCCGTCAGCGCAGCACCGCTGTTGTGGAGCTGAACGATTTTGTCGGAGAAACGGCGATTGGGCGTTTCCGAAATGCGAAGCGCCGGCGGCTCTTGCGGAAGATCGGCTGGGGGCTCTGCAGCGGAAACGTCGCCGGCATCGACGCTGCCTTCCGCTTTTTCTGCTGCACTTTCCTGGGCAGGTGTCTCGATGGCCACCTGCTCGGTGGCAATCTCTTCTGGCGCTGGCTCCGTCTGCGGCGCCTGATCCTCGACCTCTTGCGTCAGGGCGGGTTCGATCAGCGGTTCTTCAAGCGCTGTCTCCGCTTCATCTACCACCTCGGCAATGGTTTCGGCAGGTGGGCCGAGGCTCGCTGCGTCATGGCCGATACCATCAGGGCCGAGTGTCAGACCGAGCGCCAGCGGATCTTCCTGGGCATCGGAAAGCCGGACGACGCCGAAGCCGCGGAACCCATCGAAGTCGCGGTTGCGGGTATAGGTCGGCAGCGCCGCCAGATCGACCGGAACGACGAGGCTGGTGCCTTCGACCGGCCAGAGGATCGTCTTGCCCGACCAAGTGTCGCGGCGGGCGAGCGCCTCGGAAAGCTTGCCGTCAGGATCGAGATTGAAGAGGGCGGCGACATCGCCGAAGGCAGATCCGATGATATCGGAGGCGTGCGGACCGACGGCCTCGGCAAATTCGTGGCTGACCTCGTTGAACCGGCCTTCGGCGTCGATTTTCCAGACGAAGCGCGTGGCGCGGCTGTTCGGCCTGAAGACGAAGCCGGGCTCAGCCGCAAGCGGGGGCAGGTCGGCGACCACAGACTTTGCGATGACGGGCTGTTCATGGACCGCTTCCGGCGTGTCTTCGATAGGCGTTTCGCTGGCTTCAACAGGCGGTTCCACCGTATCGGCAACGGAGGCCAAATCGTCCTCGATGACCGCGACGGGCTCGGAGGCTTCAGCCGCGCTGCTGTCGATCGTGCTCTCGTTGCTCTCCGGCTTCGCATCCGCGGCAGGATACAGCCCATCGTCAACCGCCTCGTCTGCGGATGCTAGAGCTGTCCCGGCCGGCTGTTCGCTTTCGCCGGCGATCTCCTCGAGCGTCTCCTCGACCTCTTCGATTCCCGAGACCGCGTCGATGATATCGGTGAAGCCTGTAGCGGCAACAGGCTCGTCCTGAAGCGCTTCGGCCGGCGGCACGCTTTCTTCCTGTGCGGGCGCATCGACCGGGTCGAGCGCGGGCGCATCGATCCCGTCGAGATGACCGATCGCAGTCTCCACGGCAAAAAGCAGATTGAACGCCGGATCGTCGCTGAGCTTGCCGACGGCGGCCGGAAGATTGCCTCTGCTGGTGGCGACGGGTCGTTTCACCAACCGGTCGGGATGCGCGCCGGCAAGGTTGATCAAGGTTTTTGCCGTCTGCTCGGAGATCCCGAGCGAGGCAAAGCCCGGCGAGGCCGCGATGACCTCGCCATTGGCGCCGATCACCGCCATATGTGTGTCGGGATCATCAAGTCCCTGCAGCATCTGGGCCGCCGATGCGCCGGCCGCGAGTGGCTTTGCCGAGATCGGCACTGAAAACAGGATGGCCTTTTCGCCCTGGGAAAGGCGGATCAGTTCGGCAGCCGCCTGTACCTGCGCACGCTGAAAGCCCTTGGCAACGCGGATCATCAGGCTGCGGCTGTCGCCGATATCGGTCAGCTGGCGCGCGGCGGTTTCCAGCTGGCGGAAGGTGATGTCGGCGCGGTCGACCCCCTGATCGAGCAGGTCATAGACAGCCGAATGGCCGAAAAGCTCGGCACCTGCACCGTTCGCCCAGAGCAGACGGGCAAGATCGGCCGAAAACAGCACCATGGCCTCGCCGCGTGAAAAGCGTTCCCGTACCCGTGCATGCACGGCGATATCGATGAACGGATATTGGACTGCGGGCATGTTCGAACCTTGTCGCTGTCGGCCTTCTTAAATTAACGGCTTATTAATAACTGCGGGGCGCATGCCGGTCCAGAAGAGGAGGGGGTTTTCGGCCGGAAAGGTTAACGTCTTGTGCACCGCACAATAATTGTTGCAATGCACAATGAAATGTCTTATATAAGCATCATCCAACAAACGCAGGCAGCGGCTGCCTCAACCCAAAGGATGCGACCCATGGCTACCATAAAGACCGACGACGTTTTTTCAATCGCTTCTTTCGACCCGTCCAAGTTCACGGAATCTTTCCGTGAATTCGCCGAAAAGGGCGCTCAGCAGTCGAAGGATGCCTATGCCAAGCTGAAGACCGCCGGCGAGGAAGCCGGCAAGACGCTCGAAGCCACCGTCCAGACGGCTCAGGCCGGCTCGGTCGAGATCGGCCTGAAGGCGATCGACATCCTGCGCGTCAATTCCGAGAACTCGCTGTCGCACTTCGAAGCGCTGCTCGGCGTCAAGTCGCCTGCCGAATTCTTCGAGCTGCAGACCTCGTTCATCCGCAAGCAGGCCGAACTCACCGTCGAGCAGGCGAAGTCGATCCAGGAAACCACCAAGCAGGTGGCCGAGAAGCTCGCAAAGCCCTCCAAGGACGCCGCCGAAAAGGCCATGGCTTCCTTCAAGGTTGCCTGATCGGTTTTACCGATCGGAGATAAAAGGCTGGACCTCGCGTCCAGCCTTTTTGTATATTGGCGAGGAATGGGGCTTGAATTCGTCGCCAAGTCCTCGTATGTGACCCCCGTCGCGCCAAGCGCGATTTATGCGGTTGTAGCTCAGTTGGTTAGAGCGCAGGTTTGTGGCACCTGAGGTCGGAGGTTCGAGACCCCCCAACCGTACCATCTCCCACTTGTCCATATCGAAGAAATAGGTAACAGAGCGTCCCTAAGACATAGGTGACAACCTCGTGGCGAACGGGTTGCCGATCGGACGCAAAGTCCTTTGCTCGACCGCAGGCCGACATCGCCGGCCACGCGCTTGACCAGCAGTTCTCTGATCTTCCTGGCAGCCCAATGCGGCTTCTTTTGCGAGATGATCATCGCCTCGACCGGTTCACGGAGTGGTTGGCGCAATGCTTCGGCCGTCGCGACCGATCCGCCACGGCCTCCAGGCCGTCATCTTTGTAGCAATTGAAAATTTTTTAGCCGGTCGTGCCGAGATGCCGAATTACATTCATACGGCTGGTCAACCGCATGACAGCGAATCTCGTTTGACTACGTCGCTGCAAACTATTCCTTTAAGGACCTCCAGGTGCCCTTCGCAAACCGTCTTGACCAGTTCGAGCAGTAATGCAGTTTGTTCAGCGAGCCAGCCAAGCGCTTCCTCGCTAATTTCGAAATGTTTCGAATAGCGCGCCTTCACGTATGCCTCGTTCAACGTGTTGAACCAGGCGCGCTCACGATGCTGATCACGCGGAAAGGCTTCGGCCAGCCGGCGGTCCTGCTCCTCAGCGAGCGAGCGCAGAAACTTGAGGTTGTGCGATGGCGGGCCGTAGTTGGTTAGGGTCAACAGGACGCAGGAGTAGGCTTGTTCGAGCGATTGATGCAGGCTGAATGCCGACCAATTTATCCAGGCGTCCCCGGTCCTTTCCGACCTGCTGAGTTGAAATTTAGCTGTCTCCAGGATGGTTGTGGCTTCGGCAAACCTTTGCTCAAAAATCTCTTTTGCCAACCGCAGTCGATCCTCCGCCGAAAGAGGCTCGGGCTCGGCCAGCGGCTCATCGTCGAGTTCGTAGAGAACGATGCCTTCCTTGCGGATATCGGAGAAAAAATACTGTCCTTCCTTGAGGTAGGTGTTCACCTCGCGTCTGGAATGGACGATGAAGCTAACCGGCGTTTCGATCGAGGCTTCGTGGATCAGCCGGTCGGCGGCCTTGTGCCAATATTCGGTGAATTCGCAGAGCTTGCGGTTGTTGACGATGATCAGCAGATCGAAATCGGAGCGATACCCCTTCATGGTAAAGGGTTCATCGACCCATCCACCCTTCGCGTAGGAGCCGAACAGGAGAATCTTCAGGATCCTGCCGCGCTTCTTGAAATCGGCCGTACCTTCCTTCAGCGCATCCTCGAATTCCTCGTGCAGGATTTCGAGAACCCGGCCGAGTTCTCGCTGCTTGCGAAGCGGCATATGATCGAGCGACGATTTCATGAGCAATCGATAGGCGAAAGATCCAATATCGTCTACTGGCAAATTTAGCACCGCTCAACTCCAGCTTTGCCCTTGTGTCTCATCCGGTTGCCAACCCACGCTCGAGATTGATGAAAAACTTCAGCCGCTTAGGGACAAGTTCTGTCTGATCGCGGCGTAGTCGGAACGCCGTGCACAGCCCGAACAAAGCGTGAATTAAGTATTCGATTATACTATCTTGAAAAAATCAGTTAAATTGCTTATTTGTCGCAGCTGATAAGGACCCGGCGCAAAAACGTCGTTCGGCCTGACCATTGCAAGAGAGCGGCGTCGCTTGTTGGTGCACTGCTCCGAATATGCGAGGACAATCATGGCGATCATGTTCGTCAGAGCGCAGGTGATCAGCAGGGGAGCGGGACGCAACATCGTCTCGGCCGCCGCCTATCGTCATCGCACGAGGATGATGGACGAACAGGCCGGTACGTCGTTCAGCTATCGCGGCGGGGCTTCCGAACTGGTGCACGAGGAACTGGCCCTACCGGATCAGACGCCGGCCTGGCTGCGGTCGGCGGTCGAGGGGCGTTCCGTCGCTGGTGCCAGTGAAGCGCTGTGGAATGCTGTTGAAGCTTTCGAGAAACAGGCAAACGCGCGGCTGGCGCGCGAGTTGATCATCGCGTTGCCGGAAGAGCTGAGGCGGGCCGAGAACATCGCGCTGGTGCGCGAGTTCGTCCGTGATAACTTTACGTCCGAGCGAATGGTCGCCGATTGGGTTTATCACGACAAAGACGGCAATCCGCATATCCATCTGTTAACGACCGTGAGACCGCTGACGGAGGAGGGCTTCGGGCCGAAAAACGCTCCTGTTTTGGGAGAGAATGGCGAGCCATTGCGTTTTGTCACGGCCAGGCGGCCCACTGGTCGGATTGTCTATAAGTCCTGGGGCGGCGACAAGGAAACCTTGCAGGCGTGGAAGATCGCCTGGGCGGAAACGGCCAGCCGGCACCTGGCGCTTGCCGGTCACGAGATCCGGCTCGATGGCCGCTCCTATGCCGAACAGGGCCTCGATGGCATCGCGCAAAGACATCTCGGTCCGGAGAAGGCAGCCCTCTCCCGCAGGGACGCGGAGATGTATTTTGCTCCGGCCGACCTTGCCCGTCGCCAGGAGATGGCCGACCGGCTGCTTGCAGATCCTGCGCTCCTGCTGAAGCAGTTGAGCAACGAACGCTCCACCTTCAATGAGCGCGATATCGCCAAGGCGCTGCATCGCACTGTCGACGATCCCGCGGACTTCGCCAATATCCGCGCGCGCCTGATGGCGTCGGACGATCTCATCATGCTGAAGCCGCAGCAGATCGATGCCGAAACGGGAAAGGCGAGCGAACCTGCCGTCTTCACCACGCGGGAGATGCTGCGCATCGAATATGACATGGGGCGGTCGGCGCAGGTTCTGGTGGAGGGCCGCGGATTTGCCGTTTCCGATCGGGTGGTTGCAGCCGCGATCAGACAGGTCGAAACGCGGGATCCGGACACGTCATTCCGGCTCGATCCGGAACAGGTGGATGCCATCCACCATATCACCCGCGACAAAGGTATCGCCGCCGTGGTCGGCCTTGCCGGCGCCGGCAAGTCGACCTTGCTTGCCGCTGCACGCGTTGCCTGGGAACATGATGGTCGCCGGGTGATCGGTGCTGCCCTTGCCGGGAAAGCCGCCGAAGGGCTGGAAGACAGTTCCGGCATCAGGTCGCGGACACTCGCCGCCTGGGAACTCGCCTGGGCCAGCGGACGCGAATTGCTCGAACGTGGCAATGTGCTTGTCATC
>NZ_JALBGX010000003.1:0-140436 GCF_023006465.1 Rhizobium sp. PRIMUS64
GTCCCACACCACGACGAGCTGTTCGGCGAAGGCCGTCTCCTTGCCGCCCGAGGCGATGCCGCTTTGCGAGTTGCGGACCAGCCGCGTGCCCATTGCCACCGTGGCGCCGTCGGCGGGGCGCACGCCGTCGTCCCCAGGCGGCGAGAAGGCATTGGCGACAACATCGAGATCCGCGAGATCTTCGGGAGCCACATGGCTGTAGCGCACGACCCGGCTCGACAGGCTCGACCAATGCCGGGGAGACCCATCCATCTGTGGCAGGCCGACATCGAAGCGGTAGCCGATCAGGAGGTCGTTCGCATCGACGCGCCTGCCTTCGCGCGATTGCGCGTTGCAGGAGGTGAAAATCTCGTCGATCACGGCGCCTTGCCTGAAGCGGTCGACGATCTGCAAGCCACCGGTTTTCAGCGTCGAGGTCTCCGCCGCCGAATTCTGCTCGGCTTCCGGCATGTCGAGGGACTTGCGCTCGAACGTCTTGGCCGCGGGAACCTTGTCGTCCTCGGGCAGCGGGGTGCGGGCGTCTCTGACCTGGGCCTCGGCGGCTTGGCGGCGTTGCTCCGCCTCGGACGCGATGGTCACGTCGAGCGAGAAGACGTCGTAGCGCTTAAATACTTGGCCGTTGGCCATCAGCGGCGCATCTAGATCGATGACCGCGTCGACCTGATCTAGAAAGCCGCTGTCCTCTGGGGTGGAGGCGACGGGAAGGTTCTGTTTGGTCGCGCTTCTGAGCGCCCATTCCTCCGTGGTTGAGGGCCAGCAGTGCCCCCCCGACTCCTGCTCATCGTCAGCCGGCAAACGCAGCTTCGTCAGCGTCCAAAGCGTTTGATGGACGAGGTTGCGTCCATCCTGCGGGTCGGTCGCAGCAAGGGCGAACTCCAGGAAATAAGCAGGATCGGCCAGACCGCCCTTCCCAGTCAGCTTCGCATCGAGACCGTTGAGCTCACCTTCGGTCAGGGTGAACTCGATATCCATGGTGAGGTGCATGGCGCGCATCAACGTCGGCATGCCTTGGAGCGCGTGCCAGCGCCGCTGCATTACAGTTATCTTCGCCTCGACCTCTTCCGGCCTTCCATAGTCCTGTAAGGTCGAAGCTTGCTGCGCCGCCGCATCTTTCGCGGCCGCATCGTCGAAGGCCGTCCCTAAGGCGGATTGCGCGGTAGTCTCGATGTGCGACGCGCGATGGGCGACGCGATGATCTTTAAGCTTGCCGAGGTAATCGGCAAGTTGGACAGTAGCAGCGCTGCATGCGTCAGCGCAATCCCTGCACGATTCGGCGTATTTCTTGGCCGCATCGCGCTGCTCGGCGAGCTGAAAAGCAAGCGTAAGCTCGAGCCAGCGGCGCTCGTCTTCCAGATAGGCCCCCAACTGTTTGGCCCACGCCTCCGCGGGCATCGCTTCCCATCTGTGAGGCTCGTACTTGTCTTCGTCCGTCGGCGTCGGCAGGGCTTTCGCGGCCTGTTCGAGCGCTTGGCGCCAGGCAACAAGGGTAGCGTCTGGCGGCTGAGACTTGTCCACGTTTTTCTCGAACTCCGCCGCCTCCCGCTCCAAGGCCTCGCTTTGCAGCTGTGAGCTTTCGAGAGCCCAAGCCAAACGCAGGTCGCTTGCCGCTCGCTTCGCCAGGTCTTCGGCAGTCATGCCAAGCAGGGCGCGCAGGATGTCGGTCCGTGGGGACCCCAGCGGCACCTTGGACCAGGGACGTTGCGCTGGACCCGGAAGGGCAGCCTTCCGGAGATCGCGCTGTTCTCTTGACATCTCGCTTTCGGCAACCGATTGCGCACCGGCGAGTGATTCGATCAGATTGCGCGCCCGCCCGAGCGTTGTTTGGCGCGCCAGTTCGGCGCGCGGGACGCTGATCACGTCCGGCGTGCCATTTGGCCCACCGTTTGCGTCTTGATACATATCCGTCTTGTCGCCGGCCGTTTTTGTGGCGGCGTCGCGCAGGATGGCGCGCAGGCTGGGCATGGCATCGAACCAGGTCCGCCAGATTTCGGTGAGGCGGGTCAGTGCCGATGCATCGTCGGCAGCGATTTTGCCATATGCGGTCCTGAAAGCATTGATAGCGGGTTTGGACAGCTGGCTGGTCGCGTCGTCCATAGCCCGGCGGACAAGGACACGGACGAAGTCCTCTGCTTCTGCATTGGGATCTCGCGTGAAGCGCTTGGCGATCCACGACGGCCACTCGTCGATCTCGCCGTTGCTTTCCGTGCCCGGAACCGGAGTGAAAGCGACACTGGCGCGGATCAGGTAATTTCCGCCGGGAGTTCGCATGACAGCGGTGGGCACGAGTTGAGCCGCAAAGGCGTCGGCTACGCTCGGCGCCGGCGCCGCAGCCGCGCCTGACTGGGCTAAGGTGAGAGTATCCATGGGTGCTCATCCGAGAAATATTGCATGTAGCCGGCAAAATTTTCGCACTTGCAGGCGGTTTCGCTGCTGATTCTTGGCCGATTGTCGTCGGACTCTTCCCCGGTGGTTGCACCGGTGGTCATCGGGTCGATGCCCAGCGCGCCGAAACGAGTCGGCGGCTCCAAGCTCCCATTCTGACCGCCCGGACTGAGCCCGCCGCCGCCAAAACCCTTCTTTTCCTGCTTGGCGATCACGAAGCGGAACTCGATGTCCTTGATGCCGAGCGAGAATGAGAACACGAAGATAGCGATACCGGCGACGCCGCCGGATGCCTGCTGGCCGACGCGGACCTGCAGCATCGCCATGATGCTGAACATGGCTATCTTCGCTGATCCGGCGGCGGTGAACACGCCCTCGATCGTCGAGACGCGCTTGTCGCCCATGTCGATTGAGCGGATGTAGACGCCGGCGGTGATCTGGCCGCGCCCGGTGACCGGACCGAGCTTGAAATCCACGATCGCACCGAATTCCAGCGACGCGCTGAAGCCAATGATGCCGGATGGGCTGGCATAGAGAGCCAGATGGCCGCAGCCGCCGAAAATGGTGGAGGTGATCGAGAACGGGGCTTCCGGGCGCGACAGGCCAACCTTGAAGATCGCCGTCCCCTCGGAGAACGGCAGGATGCAGGAGGCGTTCAGCGATACGTTCGAGATATTGAGCGCGCCGAGCGTCAGGTAGATCGGCGGCATGCGATAGCCGGCCTCGATGCCGGGCAGATCGTAGCGTAACGACAGGAAAAAGCCGCTCTCGCCGAACGACACGTATTGCGAGATGGAATCGAGGAACTCAACCATCTTGCCAAGCTGGAAATCAGTGATGTTGGTCTTCAGCTTGCCGCCGGTCTCACTGCCGAAGCGCGCGCCATCGAACTGCAGGGTCAATACGTCGAATTTGCTGCCGATCAGCTTGACCTTGAAAGCGCCGATTGAACCCGACACGTCGACCTTTGGCGGCGCCGGTTTCAGAAGATCGATATAGGTCCGCGCCTTCAGCGTCAGCTTGGCCGGTGCGAATTCCGAATTGAAGTTCTCGGCGACGCGCGTGTCAGTCGTGTCCTCGAAGTTGGGGATGAAGATGCCGAGCGGATCGGACTGCTTCAGATCGACATCGAGGTCGTAGGCCAGCGTCAGGCGCGTCGGCACCATTTCGCGCAGCTTTGCTTCGACCTCGCGACGCACCGCGGCGATGTCGACGAGCCGGCCGAACTCGCCGCGCACCACCGTCTCGACCGCTTCGGTCACCTGCTTGAAGATCATTACCACGGCGTTGGGGCCATCCGCGGCGCCAACCTTGCACACTGCCGTTTCGCCGGCGCCGGCGATTTTCCAGTTTTCGACGCGTTTGAAGAAGTCGTTCGAGGCAGTCAGAAACTCGTTGGAGCCGGCCGGCTGTTCGGCGATCGTCTTCGCCCAGCGCCTCAACTCTTCGGTCTGGGCCGCGAGCTGATCTTCCAGCATCTTGGAAGGGTCGGTCGGGCACGCGACCAGCAGCGCCGTCAGCCCCGCGTTGACTGACGCCGAACCGTTGGGCAGGTCGGTGACCACGTCGTTGCGTGCCGTGAGGACAGCCTGGAACGAGTCAGCCGTGGTCCCAACGATAGTTGTGAGCGTGGGCTTCAACGCAGCAAGCACTTTGCTGAGGTCAAGCTTCGCGCTGGCGAAAACGCGCGAAACGACGCCCAGCATCTGGTTTTCGAAACCCTGGGCGGCCTCGGCCAGCGCGTCGTTAGCTGCGTCGATCAAGATTCTGCGAACGTCTTTTTTTAAGGCCGGAAGGCGCACGTTCAGATAAGCTTGGAGTTCATCTCGCTTGCCGTCGATCGAACCTGCACCATAGCCGACTTTCCTGAAGTCCTCGATGACCCGGTCCACCGATTGCAGGGTGACGATTTCCTTTCCGATGTTGTCAGCGAGGGCAACGATCTCCTTCTGGAACGGGGTATCGGCTGCCTTGTTCATGAGCACCGACAGAGACGCGAAGAACCCGTTTAAATGATCGATCCCGATGGCTGCTAGCGCACCCACCAGTTCCTTCCGGGCTGCATCGCGTTGCTCATCGATCGATCTGACCGCATCGCCGGCTTTGGCCGTGGCCAGTGCGGCAAGTGCTGTGACGTCGGCCAGGAAAGCAGCCGAAGTAGTGACGGGCCACAACACAGTGGCGAGGATGTCCTTCTTAGCCGTCTCGACAAGGTACAAGGCTGTATCTGCGGACTTGATCGCGTCAGCGGGTATGTCGCTCCAGGCCCATGACTTCGGAGCGGCATCGATCGCCGGCTCAACGTTCGTATCCGGTTTCGTGATCGAGGGAACACCGGTGATCCCTGCCGGCCACAGGAAGTCCAGGCTAGTCTTGAGCACCCCGGACAAGACAATCAGCTGCTCGATGGCGTCGGTCCGCCGTCGCTCGAGCTGGACCAGCGAATTGCCAAGGGCCCGCGCCAGCTTTTCCGGAGTGAGACACAGCGCGGCCGCATCGCTGAACGACTTCCGGAGCGCAGCCTGGAGGCTGCGGACGTCGGTAACGATCGCTACGAGTTCTAGTCGAACCGTGTCGAGGTCTTGACGCAGTTTGTTTTTTTCTGGAACAAGGGCGCCATAGAAATCCTCGAGCGGTATTACCGCTGCGTCCACGATTCCCTCGGTTCGCCATGGCTTCACGGCGCGAAGAAGTTTGCCCAGTTTGTCGACGTCGGTATCGACCAGGGCCGCGATTGCATCGCTCAGGCGGATCACCGAGCCGACCAGTCTGTAGAATGGTGGAAACAGTCTCGGGTCCTGGCAGGTTGCCCAATCCCGTTCGGAATCGGAGCCGATGCAGGCCTTCGGATCCGCAACAAAGCGCGGGAAAACGACCTGCGTGAATTTATCGGCTGCGTCGACGAGATTCTGGCATTTGCTTGTCCAGCTGCCGGCGATCTGCTGCAGCGTCTGAAGCTCCCTGAAGCCTCTGGCAAGGACCACGCCCACGTCTTCGAGTGCATCGATCGCCCTGTCGATCGACAGATCGGTCAGCGCCAGAGCGCTTCCGAGCACATCGGTGGCCTTGCTCAGGCCGGCGACGACGATCTCGTCGAACAGGGTCCAGAGCGCTCCTTGCAGCGTTTCGGGCTTGGCTTTCAGCGCATTGTCGGCCCATTTTTTCAGCTGCTCCTTGAGTTCGGTTTCCAAGCCATCCGCGTCTTCCTCGATCGCTTTCTTCAGCTTGGCGAAGAAGGTCTGCTTGAACGTGTCGAGATCGAAGATCGGCCGGCCGGGCTTCAAGCTCCACGGCGATTTCTGCCCATCCTCCACCGCGTCCGGCGCCATCAGCAGCGTGGCGGCATAGGCGGTCTCGATGTGCGTCTGAGCCTTTTCGGCAAGGAGTTCGGACGCCGGGATCGGCAGTTGGATGATGACATTCGCCAGAGCCGAGGTCGCCCCACTCGGAACCAGAAGCTGTTGTTGCAGGGTCTCGACCGCCCATTTGCGTATGTCCGCGGGCCTGTAGGCCTCGATCAGCTTATCCTTGGCCTCGGTGACTGCCTTGTTCAGCGAGGCCACGAAATCGTCGACAAGCCCGCGCACGGCTTCGCGCAGCGGGGTGAGCGGGTCGCGCGTCACACGCTCCACGGCCTGCGAAAAGCGCCGACCGGTGGCGTAGACCGAGGAATAGAGCTCGATGGTCGCGTCCGCATCACTGGAGGGAGGCGGCGCTGCGATTGCCTTGTCGAGCACGTCGGCGAAAGCCGCCATCGTCCGCGCGACCTCCGGATAAACGCGATCCAGCGCCTGGGTGCCATCCGTGCCGTTGAAACGCAGATTTTCGAGCCGGTTGCGAAATACCACCAAGGCGTTGGCGATCGGCATCAGCACCTTATCGCGGATGAAGGCGTCTGCATCTTCGGCCAAGCCGCCGCCATATTCGCGGATCTCGCGTAGCTGCGGTTCGACGTCCAGCAGTTTGCCGAGTATAGTCAGCAGGTCGCTGATGCTGACGATGCCGAGCAGTTTGGCATTGTTGCCGAAGAAGGACGCGAGATCGTTGTCCTTTACCCTTTCCCCGGCTGGCGGAATTTCCGGTGCTGGCGGCAGTGTTGCCGGATTCGGCGACGGGGTTGCCGGCTGGGCCGGCTTCAACGTGCTGTCGGCATCGGCGTTTCCGATCGGACCGCGCGAGCGCGACAGCGCCACCACGTCGATCTGCGGGCGTGCCACCGCACCGCCGCGCTCGCCTTCGTTACCAAAGCGCATGCCCAGCGGTTTCAGCAGGGCGAGGAAGATGTCCCGCCCATTCTTGCGCGGTGGTGCATCTGTAGCCTCCGGCGTTCCCTCAGCGGGTTGCGGGGGATCGAAGCCGGCCAAGGCATAGGTGGTGTCATAGCCAACGGAGACAGGCACGCTCGGCTGACCGGTTAGCCGATCGATCTGCTTCACGTGCACAACCGCACGGCGCATCGCCGGATAGAAGGGCGGCTGATCAGCCCCGTTCAGATACGGATCGTTGTTGAAGTTGCGGTTGGCCGTGATCGGCTGGTAGGTTCTGGGGTCCAGGGTGCCTAGATTGCCACTGCGCCCACCTTCGACCGCGAAGGTCAACGTTTCGGTCTCGAACTCGGTGTCCCCGTCGTTTTCAGGCGGGGCGAAGATCAGCTTCTGGCTGAATAGCCGCCGCTGAACCAGAGATGCCCGTGCGACATAAGCTGCGACGGCTGGGTCGGGAGTCTGCTCCAGCGGAGTACCATGCAGATTGTAATAGTCGGCGAGCGGCCCGAGCGAATTCTCATTGTTCACGGTGACGTTGTCGACGAAGATCATCGGCATGCGCACGCGGATCTTTTCATCGAGCAGGACTTCGAACATCACTTCGGCGCCATAGCGCCGGGCGGTGCGCGGCCAGAAGGGGGTTCCGGCCCGGCCCGAGCCCCTCTCACTGGCGGCAGTTTGGGGGCGGTCGATGAGATCGATCAATCCGCCCGGCCATACACCCGTCTCATCGCGGTTACCCGCCAGATCGAAGGGGTCGACGATATCCGGCGTTTGCAGCGTTTTTATCTGGATCTTGCGGAACGGCACACGGCGTCCGTCGTCGGCCTGCCGGAACGCACGGAAATCCTTCTCCGGCTTAGCGATGCGGATGAACATCCGCTGGCGGAGGACCGCGACCGGTCCGCCCGTGCCGCCGATGCGCTCGAACCGCCGCTCGGTGCTCTTGATAAGGGAGGCGCGGATGCCGAGCGGCATCAGGTACCCCTTGTAGACGACCTCGGCGCTGATGTCGCGGCCAAGCACGATGCGATGCCGCCAGCGCTCGATGGACAGAGCGTCGAACAGCGTGCCGCGCTCATAGTCAATGATGGCAGCGGGCGGCTCGAAGGACGCGTCGACCGAAAGGAAACCGCCGAGCGAGCTCAGTGCTAACTCGAATCCTTGCGGGTCGAACGGCCTCGGCACGTAAATGTCGCCGAGATCATAGGATTCTTGCGGGTCGGCGGGCTTGCCCATCAGCGAAAGATAGAAGCCGCGCGGCGGCTCCCGCTGATCCCGTCCGATCCGCTTGTTGTCCAAGGATATCCGCCCGAGCACGGGAAGACCGTGGACAGAACTGAGCGCGACAAGCTCGTGCCGGTCGAATGCGTCAAGGGAAGTGCGGAAACGGTGATCGCCGATTTCCCCCTTCGCGTCAGACAGGTTGAGCGAGGAGATGTGCCTTCCCATTGCCCACGGAGCATAGGGTCCGCGCAGCGGCGCGCGATTGGCGCGCGAGCGCTTATTCGGAAAATAGCGGGTGACGAAGTCGGGAAGAGCGGGCTGAGCCGAAGTCAGAAGGCTCCTCCACAAGGCTTCCCGGCGCGGCTCCTGCGGCAGAAACACTTCCGGCCGGTAGTCCGGCGACCAGATGGCGCGGGTCTCCGCACCCGACTCGGGATCGAGTTCGGCGGTCCAAAGAGCCGAGGCGGCGGGCTCGCTGTCATCTTCTTCGCTTGGCCGGAACAGCCCGGCCGGGACGCCACGCGGCGTTCGAAACAGGGCGTCCTGCGAAGGCGACAGCATCAACCGGAAAGGTAGCTCGATGGACGTCTCGTCGTCCGCCGGTGGTTCGGTCGACAGCGTAACGACCTCGGCCAAGCGCTGGTCGACGGTGACCCTTGCTTCCGACCAGCGGCGCTGGCTGGCGGTCTGGTCGAGATCCGGCTCCTCGGTGCGCCGCGCATCCACCGGCTGGAGCTTATCGCCCCCGCGCGAAAAACCCTGATGGACGAGCATGTGAGCGAAGTCAGGATCCGCCTCGGTGTCCCAGACGGGCCGCCGGCTCCCGTCGAGGTTCGACAGAAGCAGCTTCTGGGCGCGGCGCACCACGGACAGCTCGAAGCGCGAAAAGTCTGTGAGCGCGTCGACGGTGAACGGGATCTCGCCGGTGGCGTAGCGCGGATCGTAGTCGTCCGTGTTGACGCGGAAGGCGAGACGGGTCGGACCTGATAGGCGGGACTGGACAGGTCGCACCGGCGGCTCCGCCCCTGTATCCGCCGCCGGCAGGGCGTCGACGAGCGGCGACAGTTTTTCGGCGAACGGCTTCCACCAAGCGTCGAATGCCGCCTTGCCTTTCGCCTTTTCGTCTTCCTTATCCTTGTTGGTCAGGAATCGATTGGCGTCAATGATCAGGCCGCGCAGCCGGTCGGCGCCGCCAAACGGCGTGAGCGGAAGCGGAACCGTCGGAACGAAGCCCTCCGGGAGGGCGAATCCCGCGAAAGTAGCGTCAAAACCCTTGGCGAAGGCAAGGTAGCCGGGACTGCGGAGTTCGCGCAGCGTGCTGACCTGGTCGGCGACGGCGCCGGTGTTCCCACCGTTGCCCGCTCCTTGCACAGGCAGGTTTTCCTTCAGCGCTAGAATCTCGGCCTCGGACACAGGCTCGACAGGAACACGATCGAGCAGCGGATTACCTTCGGAGTAGATCGACCCCTCGATCGCGTGCTGGGCTAGTTCCGCGTAGCGCTGCGTGTCCTGGTCGACGAATTCTGGTCCGGCATAGAGTTTCTGCTCGGCAGGGAAGTTCGCCGGCGGAATGTCGACCTCTTGGGTTGTCGATGAGCCAGGCTGCGGAAACCGGCCGGCAAACGCGTTGGCAAACGCGAGAAAGTTCGCGATCTCTTCGAGCAGTTTTTGATCCGCGCCGAGGTCGAGCTTGTCTTCTGGGGCAGGTCTCTTCTTCAGAAGCATGGCGAGATGCTCCCACCGGGTCCGCCAACGCTCCTTCCAGTCGTCCTCCGTTTCGTCCTTGTTTCTGGGGACCTGCAATTCGATCAGCCGCAACAGAATGTCGGCACGATGCTTCAAGCGCACCTCGCCATCACCCGGCCCATAGGCTCGGCGCAGAGCCTGCAAGGAAACGCCGATCGGCTGGGTCTCGCGCGCTGCCCCCGGCAGCTTCGGCAAGGATGGGCGCACGGTGCGCAACTGGAAGAAAGCCTGCTCAGCCCTGTGCTGCGGCGGGAACTCCACGATGATCATCGGGCGCGGATCGACCACCATGCCGGTCAACGGCAGCGCCAAGGGTTCGACTTTCTTGCCGCCCGCTGAAGACGCTTCGTCTTGGCTTTTTGCGGCGTTCGCGTCGGTCTGCTCGGCGCCCGAGGTATCCATAGGCGGCGTTTTTTCGCTCTTGGCGGAGATCAAGGGTTCATCGACTGGCTTCGGATCCGCCGCTGGATCGACAATCCGCGCGACTACCGCCGGCCCTCGCGGCCGCAACACGCAGCCGGTGCCGTTGTTGACCAGGTCGAACCCTGCGAAGCGGAAGCGCAGATCGGCGAGGTCGCCGTAACGAAGCACGCGCAGCAATGCCCGCTCCATCGGCAGCGACGACGCGAGCGGCTGAGGCGCTTCCGGCAAGGGCAGCCCGTTGGTGGTGGCAAGCAGGATATGGCCGGGGTGGCCGATCCGCGGCTCGGGGACGCCGTGCAGGCGCAGGGCGATTTCCGGACCGCCGAGGAAGTCGAGGCGGGTGAAATGGCCGCGCGACGCGCCGAGCGAAGGTAGCGTCGACTGATCTTCGAGCAGCGCGACCGACGCATCGGCAATGCGCACCGCCGCCTCAAAATGCGTCACGGTCGAGAAATTCCTCGCCCGAATGACCACGGGCGCCGGTTCACGTTTCTCGCCCGGCCTTCTGACGCGTTTCTCCGGCCGTTCCGCCGAATAGTCGCCGAGCGAGGTCGAGAGCGTAAAGGTCCGCTCGGCCAAGGGGAACAGACAAAGCGTATTGAGGTCGCCGGGTTGCGGGATTAAGGGGGCCGCCACGGCGAGCAAAGTCGAAACGCACAATTCACCGTCGGCGACAGGCAATTTACCTTCGAGGAATTCCGGTCCCGCGATGCCGCCTAGCCCACCCGACAGGACGCTCACCTCGCCCGAAAGGAACGCTCGCGCGGCGGCGATTTCGGCACGGTCTCCCGTGCTGTCGATGATCGTCGACCAGCGGGCAAATTCGACCGGGCTATGCGGGATCGATTTTCTCGGTTCTGCTTGTGCGTTCGTGCCGTTTTCACCGGCCTTGACCTTAGGAACCGTCAGATAGTGCTGCTCGAGCAGCACCGCGCTGAACCCACCTTCCTCGCCAAAGTCCTGCCCTGCCACAGCGACCCGCGGCCCGGCAGTTGCCGCTTCGTTGAAGGCGCCGCGAATGATGGACCCGACCGGCTTCTGCTCCGGGAAGCGGCCTTCGACCCAGACAATGCCGTCGGTCTCATCCTCGGACTTCGCGGCGACCTTGTCCTCGGACTTGCCAGTGTTCGCTGTCGCAGGCTTTTTGTTGTCATCCGCCTTTTTGATTTTTTTCCCCGCGTCGGCCTTGGCGGATTTCTTTTCAACGGGCGCCGGCGCTTCGCGCCAGATATCCAGCTGGGAGGCCCGAGCGATCGTCGTCAGACTCGGATCCTGCCCAGTGTCGGCCTTGCCGGAGCTTTTGTCGGGTAAGCGGCTGGAAAGCGTCAAGACCCGTTCGACAGCGACATCTTTTTTTTCTTCGCCAGCCGTTTTAATCCGCCAAAGGAACCGGTCGTCGGGATTGAGCTGTGGAAGAAAACAGAGTTCCGAGTTGCCGGGTTCGACGATCGGGCCGAAGATGCTTGCCGCGAAGCGGGCGGCGAGCCCGGTTTTATCTCCCGCCACGGGTTTTGCATCGCTGACCGGGATCGCGCCGCGCCCTTCCTTGATCCATTCGTAGAGCGTCCAAGGTTTCGTGGTCGATAGGCCCCCGATGAACGCCCAGCCGCGGGCGGCGATATCGATGCTCGGCGCGAATGCGCCGTTGGCCGCGTTATGCCTGAAGAAGAAGTCGAAGGTAAAGAACCGCGTGCCGCCGCCATCCGACCCGGCGGCGCTTTCCGGGAGCATGGTGGCCTTGGAAATGCGCAGCCTCAGGTCGATCCGGCCCGACTGCGCATCCGCCGCATCAGCCGGCCGGATTTCGATCCGGGCGAGGACGCCGAACGTTCGCTCGCGAAAGTACAAGTCCTGCTTCGCATTTCCGCTGCCGTCGAAATACGTCAGCTTGTAAACAAATCGGTCCGGCCCATCGTCGTTCTTCGAGAATAGCCAACGATCTCTACGATCGCCTGTTTCAGCGGCGAAAACATCATCTACAAAAAAAGCGCTGGCGGCGGCACTGCCAAAGATAAACCCTCGCCTTGTTACGCGAAGGTGATTGTTGTCGTCGTCCGTAGATGACAATGCCCCGGTATCTGAACGCTCGACCAAGTATCCCCCCTGTCAAGCACATGTACAACGAGAACCACTTCAAGTTTTCATGCCATTATGATTGCCCGCATTGGTTCCGGAGTCAATGGATACCGCGGAGGCAATTTCGGGAATGCTTTGCAGTGGCGCTCCCGAATTTCATCACGCAAAGAAAACATTCGCCGGTCTGCGGTTAACAGAGTGTTAGCGTCACGACTGCTATTCGCTGCGCTTGGCCGGCTCGGAGACACTCGGAAATATCGGGACACGTTTGGGCGTGGGGTGCATCAGCGACGTGGTCATATCTAGGGTGAAGCCAGCAACCGCCCAAGAGCAGCTTACGAACCAAGCAAAAACGCCTTGCTTGGCACGTTAACCCGCAAGGATGTTGTTGAATTCACAGAGTGACGCCTCCGCTTCAATAAATACGCAGAACCGCATGATCAATTACGCTTCTCAGCTTGAGAATTGACCCCTCTGGAAGTAAGTTTATAGTTGACCGTTCGCTAATACAAGTGCATTTTTATTTTAATCGCAACAGCAAGATGTACTCACTGCGTCGGCGGACACGGTTAAAATCACGATCTCCCCTTCAGCTTGGCGGTGATGCCTCATGAAGACCAGCTCGGAAGGCGTAGAACAGCAGGCGGGAAACGAGGCCTTCCAGCTGGAAGACATGCGAGTTCGAAGCGAGCAGTTTTTAATCGTCTGGCGGGCGATTTTTGACTATGCGCAAATCGCGATCCGCACGATCATTTTAGCCAATGGTGCGGGGGCCGCCGCGATATTGACTTTTCTTGGCGATGCCCGCCAACAACACTCGGCACCGGTCAACGAAACTTTGTTAGGGCTGGCTGCCGCCTCATTCGCGATGGGGGTTGCTTCTGGGGTGCTAACTGCATTCCTCGCCTACCTGAATCAGTATGATGTTATCCGGATGGCGACTGCCTCTCAAGGTAGGGTGCCAGTTGGTTCTTCCCCGAAGAGAATAACAGGGATCGTGCTTGCGTTCATCGGTCTCGGCTTCTTTTTGATCGGCATCGGCACAGCGATTTGCGGGTACCTTTTTGCCAGTTAAGATCCCGCCTTCAGCTGACCTGTTCTATTGGTGAACTTTTAAGCGGATAGAATCACAATTGAGGAGTAGCGAGCGGGCAAGTAGATGGCACAGGCGCGAGTTCAATATATTGCAATTTTCTGGTGCGTGAGGGGGACGGTGGATCTGTTGCCGGCGGAAAATCATTAGGCTGACAGAAGCCTTGGTGAAAATGACACCATCTAGCGGGGCGCCGCGCCGGAATCTCCGCAATAGGGGATGATCTCTGGACTTATGCGGAGCTGCCGGCTCGACGGCGTTACAGAGACAACGCACTGCTTTTAGAGATCGATAGTGAGAATTAGAGCCTTCAACAAGTGGTAATGGAGAGGAGAGGAAACTATGAGAAAACTACTGACAGCTGTCGCTTTATCAGTCGGGTTTTGCAGCCAAGTGGCGGCCGCTCCTGGGGACTGCATGAACACTGATCCTGAAGGGTGGAAGACAAACGCTGAACAGAAAGCGCTGTACGATAAGCTCGTTCAATATATGTCTTGTCCTACAGACGATCCAGCGAGCGGTCTGCTTGCGGACAAGGTCGCATGCAATTATTTCGTTGGAAAGGTTCTGGCGGAAATCTACGGTATAAATGATTTTTCCACGGGCGCCGGAACCTGGCTGCTTGCAAACCAGATGTTGGATTATGTTGCAAGTCACACCGAGACTTGGTCAAAGTTGGGAAAGGCTAACAGCCAGGCGGTATTGAACGACGCTGCGCAGGGGGCGGGTAACCAACAGCCGGTGCTGGCCCTTATGCCGGGGGACCCGGGTCATGTTGCGATCATTCTGCCAGGATCCCCTAAGGTATCGTCAGCCTGGAAGCTCAAGGCGCCTAATTCTGCTGCCTTCTCTCTGGGACACGTTGAGAACGCTTATGTGTTTTGCCGGCTGTCGTTCGCTTTCTCGGACCCCTCCCAGGTGGATATATATTGGCGGCTTAAATAGGCCGCCTGCGGGACGTTGAGCCAGGCCGCGAAACCCGTGTAGAGGCTCCAGCGCG
The DNA here is from genome assembly GCF_023006465.1 of Rhizobium sp. PRIMUS64. Lineage (NCBI taxonomy): Bacteria > Pseudomonadati > Pseudomonadota > Alphaproteobacteria > Hyphomicrobiales > Rhizobiaceae > Rhizobium > Rhizobium sp. PRIMUS64. The sequence goes on from NZ_JALBGX010000003.1 coordinate 14,213, forward strand.
GAGCGTTGCCGCCGCGCTCTACCCCGCTGCCTTCATGACGGTGACCGAGTTTGGGGTCAGAACAAGATGGGGTGGTTGCCGTCCTCCCCTAGTAGCGGCATCTGAATGTGCCAAGATGATGTTGTGTAGACCACAGGTCAGAGAGGACGGCGGATGAAGGATATGATGATCGGGGTGGACACGCTCGCACAATTTCCAAATTAGGCAGCGTTAGACGGCATGAGACCGTAGACGGCAGGGAACATCCGGCCCGCTCTTGAAAGCGCTGCCAAAAGGGGTCAAATGTGCACGCCACCCGTGATACTCACTATCATCGTGGCTTTGGTGCAGCGATCGCAGTGTAAGTGGATTTCTGTCTTTGAAGTCCTGGCTATTCGGTAGCGTTTCTGCATCGGGCGGATTTCGGGCGGGCGCATGCGAGCATCCGGTTCAGGACGCCGCAGCCAATGGCCACTTCGGTCTGCTGTGCTGCGAACGAGCGTGCCCTCAGCCGGGTGCCGATGATCGATTTGTACCGGCCGATCGCGTTCTCCACCAGCGATCGCTTGCCATAGCTGGTATCGACTTGCCACTTCATCCGGCCATCGGCGTCGATGGCCGCGATTTGTTGGTTTCGTTGATCGGTGGGATCGCTGGCGGGCTGTTCCACCGCATTGGCACGTGGCGGAATTACCACCGTAGCGCCGGGGCTGTGCCTGATAACAGCCTCATAGGTGGGATTGCCATCATAAGCGCCATCGGCCGTGAACTGCCCGATCGGCATCTCTATCTGGTCAAGCAGCGGTTCCACCTGAGAAGCGTCGCCGGCATCCTGATCCGTCATGACCTGTGCGATGATCCCGCCGCTGTCGGCATCCAGCGCCAGATGCAGTTTACGCCAGTTGCGACGGGATCTGGCACCGTGCTTTTCCTCCAGCCATTGGCCCGCACCGTAGATCTGCAACCCTGAACTATCGATGAGGACGTGGACGGGCCCCTTGTCGGGGACACGAGAAAACTGCCGCTTGTTCGGCGCTCTTGGTTTGCTTGCCCTTCGGCTCAACGTCGTATGATCGGGAACGGCCAGATCCAGCCCCATCAGCTTGAGCACCGAAGCCATAAAGCCTTCCGTCTGTCGCAGCCTCAGGCCAAACACCAATCCCAGCGTCAAAGCAGTCTCTATCGCCAGATCGGAATAGCGCGGCTGACCGCCGCGTGTTGTTCGCTTCGGCGCCTGCCAGGACGATACTACTTGCGGCGAGATCCAAAGCGTCAGGCTGCCTCGCCGACGAAGACCGGCCTCATATTCCGGCCAGTTCGTCAGCTTGAACTTCATCTTCTCGATGCGATGGCGGCGAGAGGCGTTGTGTTTGAAGGGCATCGTCGGGCAGACCAGTTATGAGACTGGAACAGCGTGGCCGCCACCGTTTTGCTCGGACCATTGTGACGATCCAGGAGGCGCTGCTTCATCATATCGTAAGATTGCCGATGCTGTTTCGCTTGACCCATTTGTCCTCCGGAGCTGATGGCGTTCCTAACCATTCAGCTTGCATACTTGAACCATGCATCTGCAGGGAAGCTTTGAATTTTAAGACTACAGTTCGCACTATAAACTTTAGAAGACAACATCATTCCCTTGTATTCTTCTGCCGCTTCATTCACTGTGAGGTTGTATTTCGGGGGCAGACACAAGTGGCATCGATTCGTATTTCCCGTGAAAAGACTGTTCGCCCCGCGCCGGCAAATCTCCCGCCCAGCCTCCGCAGTTATATCGACTATCGCAAATCCGGCCTTAGCCTCAATCACATCGTTGGTTGCCCACTCGACTGCGGCTACTGCGTAAGGCATTTGTTCGATAATTTCTCCATGAAGCGGCCCCATCTGATAGTGGACGATGAGGTTGCAGTGGAAAGCCTAATCAATCACTGGGCCTTCAGGGCGCATACCACGCCAATTCAGATCTTCAACCGCGCGACCGATCCCTTCCTCCCAGGCGTGAAACAGCATCTGTTCACTACGTTGAAAGACCTTGATAGGCGCGGCCTGTCGAATCCGACTCTGGTAATTACCCGGTGGAAGATCGACCCGGCGGATGTCGAACAGCTCGAGATGCTTGAAAACCTGAAATTGACAGTTTTGGTGACTTGGTCGGGTATCGACGATGAAAGAGTGGAGCCGGTCTCCTCGGCGATCGCGGCCAGAAGCCTGGAGGTGCTGGCGAAAAAGGCGTTCCGGACAAAGAAGATACTCTATTGGCGGCCTATCATTTCTGGAATGAACGACACACCAATGCACTTTGCTTCCGCTAGACAGCTTGCGGAGTTCGCTGATGCAACCGTATTTACCGGCGTGTTCTATCGCGACGAGATCCGGGATTATTTTCGACAGGCAGGGGTACCCGACCTCTATGAGGCCGTCGCAAGACGGAAGATTTTACCGCGCGAAACGGAAAGGAGAATTCTTGATCATTTTGAAGGGCTTCCGATCTTCCGCAAAACGTCTTGCGGCATTGCGTACGCGCATGGCGTTTCTGATTTCAACGGGCACTGGGGCATTAATGAGCTCTGTGAAATCTGCCCAGAGTCTCAACGTCGGATCTGCAGCCAGCACCACCGAACGCCCGGTTTGGAGCAGGTGCGTGAGCTAGCGCGCTTGGTGTCTCTTTCAACCGACGACATCGACATTTCCGAACACCGCGTTCAAGTGATTGGAAGCACTGAGGCTCAACGCTACTTCATGCAACACGCGCTAAACTTCCAAGTCCATGACCGGGCACAACCGCATCGACAGCATATGCATGGGCGAGCGGAGATTGGATGGGAATGAGTTGGGAAAAGGTATGGGTCGTCGATGTCGAAGGCAACGGCGCAACCCCTCCGGAAATCATCGAAATTGCATTGCTCGAACTTATAGACTTGGAGCCGACAGGGCGTGCGTTTCATTGGTTGATCAAACCCAACGAATCGATCAGCGCCGCCGTAACCCGGATCCATGGTCTAACTGACGCCGATGTTGCGGACGCTCCGACTATAGACGATGTCGCTGAAGACATTCTTACATGGACTGATGGTGGAGTTATTGTCGGCCACAATGTTCGCGTTGAACTTGAGGTCATCAGCCGATCGATTCCAGAATGGCAGCCTTCGGCGGCTATCGATACGTTGAAACTCGCGAGGTCTCTCCGGCCAGGGCTCGAATCTTACGGGCTGGAAAAGCTCGGAAGTGCGCTCGGCCTCACTGCCGAGGCGGAACGTCAAACCGGTTTGAGGCATCACTCGGCGGAGTTTGATGTCGTGCTGACTGGGCTGCTGTTCAGCAGCCTTCTTCGCCCGCTTGGTATAGATTCCCGCACGGCGCGCGCCCGCGACGCTGACATTTTTTTCAGCGCGCAGGAGAGCTTTTTATGAGCCACAAAAAGATAAAGGTCGGAATTGCCGGCACGCATTCGACGGGGAAGTCTACTTTTCTGGAGCGGCTAAACTCGCGGCTCACCGAAAATAGTCTTCGCACCGGGCAAGTGGGCGATCTGGCTAAAGCCGCGAGAGATCGCGGTTTCCCGATCCTGACGGAACACAACTTCGAAAGCACGCTTTGGATCATGGCTGAGGGAATGAGACAAGAAGCCGAGGCGGCCCTAATCAGCGATGTCATCCTCGTTGATCGACCCGTTTTCGACGCACTCGGCTATCTCTATGCGGCGCTTGAAATCTCGGGCCGCTCGTTGCCAGACCGAAAGCTGAAGGAATTGCGATTGATCGCGGGGGCACATGCGGCGGACTACGACCTCCTTATCTTGACCGAGCTCGATCCGGCGATCCGTCTTGGTGAAGGCAGGGATGGCAACCAAGATTTTCGGGTGGCGGCGGCCGAGCATATTCGCAGGATCGCAGAGGGTGAAACCCTCGCGCCGGTCATCCTGACCTCTCGAAACACCGATACGGTATTGCAAGAGATCTATGAAAAGACGATCGGGCTTCTAGCATAAAGAATTCTGACGAGGAGGGCGAACTGCGACGCACGACGTTCAGAAACTTTGGAGGGGTTATGACTGAGTTTGTCAGCAAAGTTATCAAGGATCCAATCCATGGATTTATTGATTTCAACGGTAAGCAGGAAAACGATCTAAAACTGCTGCTTTCAGATCCATTCTTTCAACGCCTCCGACGAGTCAAACAGCTCGGCTTTTCTGACTACATCTTCCCTTCAGCGGCACACTCGCGCTTTTCTCACTCTTTAGGCGTTTACAGCATTGCGAAGCGGATGCTGACGGTTGTCGAATCTAACGGCATCAATGGCGAATGGAGCCGCAAAGGACAAGCGTGCCTGGCCGCTGCGCTGCTTCATGATGTTGGCCACGGAATGTTCAGCCACGCTTTCGAAAACGCGATGAAGTTCTTTCTCAAACGGAACTCACTGGAGCCCTCGCGCCAGGTTGCGTTCAAAGAAGCTGTAAACCACGAAAAAGTGAGTCAGAAGATCATAACCGACTCTTCAATTGCAAAGGCACTACGAGACCTCGGTGGCGACGGCTTCCCGGCCATGGTTTGCGATATGATCAAGAAGACCGACAAGAACTGCGTTTATACGTCGATCGTGTCGAGCCAACTTGACGCCGATCGATTGGACTATGCGCAGCGCGATGCCTACTTCGCGGGGGTTTCCTCCGGGGGTATCGACCTTGACTGGCTTATCCGAAACTTCAAAAAGGCCAAAAATGGAGAGGCTGAGTTCCTATACGTGGGTAGCAAGGCCTACATCTCTCTCGAGCAATTCACCGTCACACTATTTCATCTCTATCCGACGATTTACCTGCACAAGAAGACACGCGGTCTGGAATACATGTTCGCGCTGCTTCTCAGCAGGGTGTTTGAGCTCATTGCGAGTGGAGCTGAAAAACAGGCGGGCATTTCCTCAGATCACCCTTTCGTTCGATTTTTCAACGAACCACATAATCTCGAGCACGCCCTTCTTCTCGACGATACCGTATTCTGGGGATCGCTCCACCAACTTCGGACGGCTCCGGACGCTTCAATAAAGTGGATCGCCGATCAGCTCTCGGCTCGAAAGATCTTCCAGTCGATCGACGTTTGGAAGATTCTTGATCAGGCTGCGGTCTCCCGATCCGCCGTTCAAAAGCTTCCGGCGGGCCAGCGCGTAGGAAAGTTTGACGAAATATGTGAACAGGTCTGTAAGGAGATTACGGGCGATGGATCGCCTTGGGCCGACGATTGTTATCACGACACCTACGATCGCCCGATCTATAAGCCCCGCGATGTCGAAGGGGGACATCCTCAGCAAATAAATGTCGAGGTTGGCGGTCAGATACGCGATATTGCTTCCATATCGCCTCTTGTGGCAAGTGCGGCGTCCTTCAACATCCATCGCATCCACTACGACGAAAGCAAGTTCACCCGCGTCGACGATCTGACCTCGGAAATCCGCAAGCTGGTGGCGGCTAAGCTGGATGACCTGGAGGTCTGATCTTCGCAAGCTAAGCCGAAAGCGGCAGGCACGATTTCAGCAATCCGCAACGTCGTCATACCTGCCTCCCTACCGGCTACCGAGCGACCAGAGCTTCGGTTGTTGGGCGACACCAATGGTGTCCCGAAACACAGGCACAGACGTACGTCTCGTTCCATTGCCTTCGTTTCGGAGGTCCAGCTCTTTTTCCTCGACGAGGAAAGCCGTCACCTTGTCGATGTCGGCGAGGCGAGCAGGTGTTTCGTTGGCGATGGAGGTGACGAAATCTCCATATGGAACCGAAATGTTCTTATGGACGCCCCGTAATCTACGCATGAAGTCGTCAGCAAGCCGGTCTTTCATAACCTCCTCGTCTTTGGCGCCGAACCAAAAATCCGGTGCGCCGTCCGGATCAATGTTCGGATTGAAGCCCAACATCTCCAAGCCGCCATGCCCTTGATGCAAGGACTGATTATTGATCAGCCAGTGGCTGTCGACCATCACATTTCGCGCCTTGAGATGGTTTGACAGATGAACCAGCCATAGGTCCTTCCGGGCTTCCTTCGAGCGAAGAAAAAACGGGCTTTGAAATTTTGCTTTGGTAGCATCGGCGATGTGCCGCAACAGCAGACGTTGAATGACGTATCGGCCACCTTGCTCGTCCTTGAAGCGGAGAAATTCGCGAAGCTGCTCTTCCGATATTTCAATGGGCGAGACGCGCTTCAACGTCTGTGGCTTGTCGGTCAGGTAGTCGATCAGCCAACCGACAGCAAAGGTGAGAATGCATTCCGCTGCGCTAAAGCGCAAAATCTTCCGAACCGTTTCGAATGCAACGTCGGAGTAGCCTTTCTGATCCAGCAGAAAGATTGATCGCCCAACCCCGCGCTTGGTCCGGCCTTCAATTCGACGACAGATATCCGGAAATACGGTTTCAAAGTCGGCGTTGTAAAGGAAGATCGATCGGTCAAGCTGGTCCAGGTAACCGGCTTTGATCAGCTCCGCCCGCAAAAACTCTACGTGATCCCGCTTGCTGTCGACGAAGTGATACTCCGCGTCGATCGTCAAAGGCTTGTTTCGACCGGTATTTGCTATCCGCTCTGCTTTCGCGACGGCCTCGAGAAACAAAAATGGGGTGCCGCTTACGATCGAACCGTCGTCCGTAAACCTCCCGCCACCGCAAAACCCATCAACGAGAGTGATGCGCTGTCGGTCCTGGGCATGATTTACAAGAATTGCGGGAAAGTAACTTTCCAGGTAACGCGCGATCAGCCGAAGCTTTGCATCACTGTGCGCGCTCAACGAAGGAGGCGCTGAACCTATCTTCCAGCCGAATTCAGCGATTGTCGCGACTCCTGTTGTCAATCAACAGTAGGTTGCGATTCTGTTACAGCCCTGTCAAGGTTAGGCCGCGTTTACGTTTTTCTTATCACCAGCCGGAAAGTGTCTGATTAGTCTTCCGTCCAAGAGACCACCACCCTTGCCGAACGGATCAAGATCCTTGATATCCGCGGCGGAGATACCCTTCTCCTGTACGAGGGGATTGTTGCCGGCCGCGCCCCACTGCTTATGAAAGGCAGCGATTCCGAGAGCATCGCAATCTGCGATAATGTCCCTGACCCAATTGCACATCATTGGACGCGCGCCAGGACCGCTTTCGCCACCGCTGATCAGCCAATCGGGCCTTGGATCTGCTTCTGAAATACGAAGGGGACCGATCGCGGGCTCATAAGAAACAAACCAGACCTGGGCGGCGACCTCGTTGATGACGCGTTTGCGCTGATCGAATCGAACCTGATCTTCGGCCGTAAAGCCGAGCCACACGTTAGAATAACCGGTAGCGCCCCAATCCGGCGGCAGCATCTTCTTGATATTCTGCGGACGCTTTGTAAGGAGCTGCCAGTCAAGCGAGGGTGTTGCACGGATGACTTTGAACAGGTCGGTACGCCAAGCAGGGTCAGCCTGATTATCGAACACATCCGCCAGCGATGCGCAGAAGACTCTCTGCCTGCGGCCATGAGCGGCGGCGAACTCCGCCGCTTTGCGCTGCCAGATATGCGGCGACCGCCAATAGCTATCGGTCGTTCGCTTGCGCGGCGAGTTGCCCCATTTGACTTGGCCTGACCGCTTCGACCATGCTTCAGCATAGCAATGATCGCAGCCCGGGCTGATATTCGTGCAGCCGGTCCATGGATTGAAGGTGTGATCAGTCCATTCGATTGTTGAATTCATCGCCATGGCGAGACCCTTCATGCAAAGCAGCGATTCAAGCTACCTTGGTTTCCGATGATGACCAAACTATTAAGATACGAACGGTTTTTCCGCCTACGAAGCGTCAGTGCAATTCACCATCTACCCGCCCCATGTTTGACCTGGCCACGATTAGCACCGCGCAATATCGTATCGCCAATCCAATTGGTAAAACCGGACAAGTAAGGCGGAGCGCTAAAATGGACGGTTTGCAGTTGAGGAGCCGAAACTGCTCCGCCCGACCATCGATGGGTTTTCCGACCGTGATGCGATCGCCTGGGCGATCTGCTGGCCAGCTTGGCATGTCCCCGACTTCCCGGCGCGCGCGACGCTCCCCGACGATTTCGTACTATTCGGTACGGTCAAGCAATTCTAAGTGCCGTTTCCATATTCAGCTGCACGGTTATTCCGCTACCGGCGCTTTCTTGTCCGAATGATCAGGAAGAGGGGCGCGATACGAACTCGAAAGCGGCGTACCATGGAAGTGGCGACTGCCGCTAGATCAGCCGATCTGCTCCATCCGCCAGCTGGTCTTGGCTTTCGCCGTGAGCATTCGGTTCAGGTAAGCAATGAGCATGTTGGCGTGCTGTGGCTTCGGAACGAAGAACATCACTGTCCCTTTATCGAGCTCGAGTAGCTCATGATGAGCTCTAGGGACCCTGACACCGCCCTCCGTCATGAAGTCGCGGACAGAAAGGTCGTGCCAAGGCATCGAGTCCAAGGCGTAGTACGAGCCGACGGACGTAAAGTAGGCGAACAACGTGTCCCTGTTGGAACCATATTGGTCAAAACGGGCCGCATACCGGAGATCGATCACCGACCTAGGTTTGTGAGAGAGCACGGCCTTCTGAAGCGTCCGGCCGTGGACGGTATCCATGGCAACGACGAAAACGCGCAAATCGGGAGGAGCGGGCGCGTCGAACAGATCAAGCTGGTCGGCGAGCGGTAAGCTCTGGACAGTATGACGGGTGGAGACCTCATGCGTCTGCGCGACAACGCGACCATGCCAGCTTCCGGTATTCTCGACGAGTGTGAGTTGCGGTTTCGCCACGTTATTTCGCCAAGGCTGCTTCGAGTTCAGGATAGCCTACCGTCAAAGTGGCCCATTCGCTACCCCAGTCTGGTGCCCGCATCTCAAATTCTCCGCTTGTCTTATTCTTAAGTTGCCACGTTTTCTCGAATGCACGGACGTACATCCGCGGTGCGACTCCTACGAACGGTCTGAAAAGCACCTTAGGCTCGTTGAGCTTAACGCCGTCCTTATCATCATCCGAGGAAGCACGCAGTTGTGCCCGGGCCGCACCAATGCTCTTTGGGACGGGCGGTATCCATTCGGACGGGGTCACCTCGATGGCATCGCTATGCAGCTTTCTGGCTAGGCTCTTGGGATACGGCTCGATGAACTGGACTTCGTACACGCCGGCACTGACGATGTGCCTGGCGCAATAGTGGCAAGGATATGTTGTGACGAATAGGCGGGTACCAACGGTCGAGACACCCTCGCGTCCTGCCGATAGCAACGCATCCATTTCGGCGTGGACCGCGCGACTGAACTCGATAAGGCCGCCCAGTCGAGTCTTCCGGATGCGCGCAGCCAAGTCGATTTTGTCAGAGACCAGCTTCAGCTCGGGAAGAACCTCGATCAAGTTGTCTATGATGTCGTTTTGCTCTCGATTACTGCTGCAATACGCTTCGGCTCGGAAAGCACAACGATGATCGTCGATGCCACCGCTCGACGTCGCGAAACGTTCGCCATAAACGCCGCCTCCCGCCGCCGGCACTTCGTTCGTTCCAGTCGCGACCACGGTTCCATCAGCGTCGACCAGTGCGGCTCCTACCTGCCGGGATAGACAGGCGCTCCGAACGCGCGCGGAATGAGCATGGTGCATCGCGGTCTCCTCTATGGTGGGCCGCTCCACACGATCATGCGCGATGATACTAACGAACCTGCTTAAGTCAGTGTCGAGCAGATTCTTGGATCCGTTCGGGTCATCTCGTGTATTGTCGATAAAAAAATCCGCCTCATAGAACGCCTCGGTCACATGCTGGCCATGCTTGCGGCTGAAGTCGTCGGAGTCGCGATCCATGAAACGGTCGACGGCGCTTTGTGTTTCGGGGAGCCCCTTTTCCGGCCCGCGGAAGTATTTCTCAAGAATTCGTGCGCGACGCACGCCCTCCTCGCAAACGACGCCGATCAGCCCAAATGCGTTGCCGTAAGTTCTGCGCAACAGGTAAATTTCGGCCGGATGCCTTATCGAATCGATAAGGTAGACGCGCTTGACGCTGTCGGGAACGACTTTCTCGCCCTTGACATACGTCTGACCGGTGCGATTGGCACGTCGCTGTGCGATTTCGCGCATTGCCGCCTTGGCGACTTCTGCCATGTCCAGCTCGCGCATCGAGTCACCGAGGTTCTGCAACTCGGTGACGACTTCTAAAGTCTTTGGCGCTGCACCGGGGAAGGCAAGACCGCCGTCTTTTGCCCAGGTTCGGATCAAGTCGCTTGCCTTGATCAGCTCAACTTCATAGCCGCCGGACTTGCAAACGCGCTCCAGTGCTTTGATCGCCTGCGATGCGCCCGCTCCAACCGGACCGACAACGGCGAAGAAGAGCTCTTTCGAGTGACTTCCGGCCAAGACGGTTTTGCTATCCGGCTTCTGGCTAGCTTTCTGTTCAATCTTACTGACAACCGTCGATCTAGCCATGCCAGCATCTCCCCTCAGCCGACTCGGCTAAATTTTCATATCAAAGAACTTGCAAAGTTTTAAGCGCGGCTTTCACTGTATACAACTTAAAGCATCCTGCCGCCCCAAATCATTCATTCCGCTCGGGCCGAAACATCACCGATGCTGGAGATTTGAAACGGAGGCTTTCTAAAACAACAGGTCGTCGGTTCTGGTCCCTTCAAGGCGAAGGTTTCTCAATAAGAGGGGGTGCCGGATCGACTTCTAAAGCCAGTTGAGTGCCGTTGCCGCACGAAGTGCTTCTGCCCGACGGCTGCAACCTAATTTCCTGAAAAGATTTCCGAGGTGGAATTTCACCGTCACCTCGGAAACGCTGAGCGTGTGGGCGATGCGTTTGTTCGACAATCCGGCAGCGACCAGCTGCAATATCTGTATCTCGCGCTGCGACAGGCCGCCGTGCAAAGCCCGAGCCTGAGGTGAATTGATCGACGCCGCAAAGATTGACAGCGCGGTCCGGACGTCGTGCGACGTCTCGACAAAGCCCCTGATCCGTTTGTTGTTGAGAAGCGGCGACAGAAATATCCGCTCTTCCGATAAGACGCCGTTGCAGCCGAGACGCGTCGCCGCCTCCAGCGCGGACAAAAGATGCGTCCGCACGGCGGCATTGTCTCGCCGCTGGTAGGCCGTATAGCTTTGCCACAGCTGGAGAGCCACGCGTTCGCGGTTCGTGACTTTCGGGTTTGCGATGAGCGCATCGATCTGTTGGAGAAGGTAAGGACGAGGCGTAGCCAGCCGCACGGCATCGCGCAACCAGGCCATCGCATAGGCGATCTCATCGCGCCGAGCGAGGCGGGTCAATTCGTCGGTAGCGCTCTCCACCCAGTTGCGCCCGAGCGGCATGCGCACGGCAGTGAGGGTTGCCGCAGCATCGGCCCACCGGTTGGCGTTCTGATAGGCGATGGCGGTGCGGATCTCCATCATGGCGTGGAACTGCAGTCCTTCCGACAGGTGAAGCCACAGGCCGTCCAGGAAGCCCGGCCGGATAGTCATCGCGAAATGATCGCCGAGCGCCTGGGATGCGTAGTGCAGCGCGAACTGCATCAGGCTCGGCCAGATCTCGGCGGCGGCGAAAGTCTCAAACTCGTTCTGGACGAATTCCAGCAGATCGCGGGGCCGGCCGGTTTCATAGGCGAGACAGGCTTCCGCGAGGCGCAGCATGCGAAATTCCTGCAGGGCGTCATGCGGAACCTGTTCCAGCCGGGATCGGGCATCCCTTGCCGCCCGCCTCGCAAGCAGGACGTCGCCACTCATCAGCCGAAGCACGATCTGGTGCAGATGGATGAAGAATTCCAGCAGCGGCTGCCCGCCGCCCTTGTGCAGATAGATGAGCGCCCTTGTGGCGGCCGCCTCGGCCTCCCGGAAATTCCTGCGACGGATCTCGAACTCGAGGATGGCATTGTAGTATCCAGACCATCTTCCGTCATCGCCCAACGGATAGTCGGCCATGAACTCGCCGAAACGGGTGATCATTGCGTCGCTTGGCGTCAGATCCTCGCTGATCATCAGGTTGAGCCTGAAGGTGCGCGCCGCAAATGAGAACCGCGAGCCGCGGGAGAGCACTTTGAGCGGATCGAGGTAGTCGTGCCCTAGATGCCTGGCAACCAGATGGCGTGTGCGTGACAGTTCACCCTGCTTCATCAGCGTGCGGGCGACGGCGAACAGCACTGTCTCGTTGGTGGCGATCATGGCCTGGGAAAATCGCATAACGATCTTCCGGAAGGCGCCGACGCTGCTTCGGTAGATCAGCTCCCGACCCTGCGCCCGCTCGAGTATCTGTGCCGCATGCTCCTCATGCCCATGGTCGAGCAACAGGTCCATTGCGGCAAGAGGCCGTCCCGCCCGCTCCAGTGCGGCGGCCACCTCGATGACGGCGCCTTCCGCGATGTCGGTAGTAAGCCGTTCACCGGTGGCGATGGAAAGGAGGTGCAGCAGGTCGGCATGCCGTTCGGGAGCATCGGTGAGAGGGGGCGGTAGAAAGGCTTTCCAGTCGCCGGCAGTGTCTGCCGATGGCGCCTCCAGCCAGATCGACAATTCGGCCGTCTCCGACGGAGAAAACGATGCCAGGAAGACTTCGCGCAGGTAGTCGATGCAGGCTGCGTCATCTCGTTGTGCCGTGATCGGCAGGAAGGCAGGCCAGCCCGCATAGCCATCCAGAAGCCGGCGCTGCTGTTCGGCCGGCAAGGCACTCAGTTCGTCCTCGGCAAAGACCATATCGGCGGCGGCGAAAGTGATCGCGCCCTCATGCATGATGCGCCGTGCCATGCCGCTGATCCGTTGTTCCGGCCGGCAGGCGATCAGCAGGTATTTCGCGGCGTCCAGAATCTGGGTCGAGAGTCGCGCCGATCTTGCGGTGGACGGAACGTCCCAGATCAAACATCCATCCTCGACATCTTCCATGCGAGGCTGGCGTGACGAGCAGAGCCGTCTGCCGAGATGCTGCGACACCATCCCGAGCAGCACCGATTTCCCCGCCCCTGCCGGAGCGCGCAGAAATACCACGCCAATGGCTTCACTGGTGATACGGCGGACGAGGCGGAGGCGGGGCAGCAGCGGATTCATGTTTTCGGCATAACCCGAAATTTTCGTCTGACCTATACCATGTCGCATAAAAACTATACCCACACGCGGTTGTCGGTCTGCCCTTGGTACGGAATGGTAAGCCTCACGCAGTGATGCACGAGGACCTCTCCGCCGATGCAGCAACATCCGTTGGTCGCAATTCTCACCCGCATGGGCACGTTCGTGCTGGTGATGATTGCCCTGTCGATCATGATCTTCCTTCTGGCGCGGGTGGTCCCCGGCGATCCGGCGCGCATGGCGCTTGGGCCTGCTGCCACGCCTGAACAGGTGAAATCGCTTCGGTTCCAGATGGGTCTGGACCAGCCGCTGGTGGTTCAATATCTCGATTATGCAGGCAAGGCCCTGCGCGGCGATCTCGGCATGTCCCTGGTTTCGCAAAGGCTAGTGACCACCGACCTTGCCCAGACGGTTCCGGCCACGCTCGAACTCGTACTCGTCTCGGTCATCTTCATGTTCGCGGTGGCCATTCCGCTCGGTGTGATCATGGCGCATTACCGCGACCGCGCCGTCGATCATGTCGGCCGCCTGCTGTCGCTGACTGGGGTCACCATCCCGAGCTTCCTGTTTGCAATCACGCTGCAGCTTCTGGCCGCGCGTTTCCTCTCCGGCTGGCCGATCATCGGCCGGCTCGATCACGGCATGGACTGGACCGGAGGTCCAACAGGTCTGCTGCTGCTCGACGGAATTCTGACGGGTCGTCTCGACATCGCGCTCAACGCGCTTCAGCATCTCATCCTCCCGGCTTTCGCGCTGTCGATGGCGGGCATCGGCCAGATCACCCGCATCACCCGTTCCGCGATGATCGAGAACCAGCGCAAGGACCACGTGCTGACCCTCAAGAGCTTTGGCGTGCCTGAGCGGGTGATCATCTTCAAATATCTGCTGAAGTTGTCGTCGATCGCGCCGCTGACGATCATGGGGCTCGAATTCGCCTCGCTGATCGGCAATGCCTTCGTGATCGAAATGGTGTTCGCCTGGGGCGGCTTCGCCTCCTACGGCCTGACCTCGATCCTGCAGAAGGATCTCAACGCCATCACCGCCGTGGTGCTGGTGGCCGGCCTGTTCTTCATCGTCGCCAACCTGATCGTCGATATTCTGATCACGATGATCGACCCGCGCCTGCGCCGCAAGGAGGCCCGTTGATGGCCGATATGAAAATGCTCGACGCCTCCGATCGCGGGCTCAGCGCCGGCTACATGATGTGGTACCGCTTCAGCCGCAACCCGGCCGCGGTGATCGGCACACTGATCATCTTCTCCGTGCTCGTGCTCGCCGCGTTTGCGCCCTGGCTGACGCCTTATCCCAAACATGTCGGCGCCGTGGTCGATTTCCGCGCGCGCCACCTGCCGCCGGATGCGGCGCACTGGTTCGGCACCGACAAGGCGGGGCGCGACATCTTCTCGCGCACGATCTTCGGCCTGCGCATTTCGCTCCTGCTGGTCGTCGGCGTGCTCGGCATTTCGGTGCCTGTCGGTGCCGTGCTCGGTCTGATGGCCGGCTATTTCGGCGGCTGGACGGAAAAGTTGATCAGCGGCCTGACCAACGTCATGCTGGCAATGCCGCCGCTGGTGATGGCACTCGCCGTGTCGAACCTGCTCGAGCCAAACCTGATGAATGCGATGATCGCCATCACGCTGCTGTGGTGGACCTGGCATGCGCGATTGATCTATGCGGTCTCGAAGTCGATCGCGTCAGAAGATTATATCGAGGCGGCCCGCCTTGCAGGCGCCGGACCGATGCACATCCTGTTCCGGGAAATCCTGCCGAACTGCATCCCGGTGATTTCGGTGAAGACGACTCTCGATGCGGCCTTCGTCATCCTGTTCGGTGCGACGCTGAGTTTCCTCGGTTTCGGCGTCAAGCCGCCGACCCCCGACCTCGGCTCGATGGTGGCCGACGGCCGTCAGTTCATGCCGGATTACTGGTGGGAGGTTCTCTGCCCCGGGATCGCAGTCCTTTACGTCACTCTCGGCTTTAACCTGCTCGGCGATGGCCTGCGCGACATTTTCGACGTGGAGAGCTGAGATGAGCGAACCGCTTCTGAAGGTCGAGAACCTCACCGTATCCTTCACGACCCATGGCCGGACGCGGCAGGTACTGAACGATGTCGGCTTCAGCGTTTCCGCCGGCGAGCGTGTGGCGCTGATCGGAGAGACCGGCTCCGGAAAATCGGTGACGGCCAAGGCGATCATCGGCACGTTGCCGAAGAACGCAGCCATCCGCTCGGGCTCGATTTCGTTTGGCGGCCGCGATGTGCTGTCCATGCCGCGTAGCGAGCGCGAAAGCCTGAAGGGCAGCGCCTTCTCGCTGATCATGCAGGACCCGCTGTCCTCGTTCAATCCGGTCTTCAAGATCGGTACTCATCTCGACGACGTGATGCGTTTCGCCGACAAGCGCGAGGGCAAATCGTCCTCCAAGACCGAGCGTCGGACCCGCATCGCCGCGGTATTGCGCCGTGTGCAGCTGGCCGACACCGACCGGGTGATGAACGCCTATCCGTCCGAACTGTCAGGCGGAATGCGGCAGCGGGTGCTGATTGGCCTCGCTCTCCTGCACCAGCCCAAGCTGCTGATCGCCGACGAGCCGGGCACCGCCCTCGACGTCACTACGCAGGACGAGATCCTCAACCTGATCAACCAGCTGGTGACCGAGGAAAACATGGCGCTGCTGATGATCACCCACAATCTCGGCGTGGTGCGCAAGATCGCCGACCGCGTCGTGGTCATGCACCATGGCGATATCGTCGAGACAGGTCCCTGCGCCGAAATCCTGTCGATCCCGAAGCAGCCCTACACCCTGTCGCTTCTCGATGCGGTGCCGGCCCTCTACGGCCCCCGGGTTACGGATCTGCCGCAAAGCACCCGGTCTCCCATCATTACGGTGGAGACGCTGAACAAGATTTACGGCCGGCGCAACGGCTATCATGCCGTGCGCGATGTGGACCTGACCCTGCGCGAAGGGGAAATTTTCGGGCTCGCCGGCGAATCCGGCTCCGGCAAGACGACGGTTGCCCGCATCATCATGGACCTGTCGAGACCAACGACCGGTCGCGTGACCATCGATGCCCCGCCGCCCGCCAATGGCAAGCGCCTGACCCAGATCGTCTACCAGAATCCCGGCACCTCGCTGAACCCGAAGCGCACGGCGAAGCAGACCTTGAGCGTGCCTTTGAAGTCGATCGGGCTCGACGGAGCTGCCCGCGAGGCGCGGATGAGCGAACTGATGGACCTCGTCCGTCTGCCGCAGTCCTATCTCGGCAAATACCC
The DNA here is from genome assembly GCF_023006465.1 of Rhizobium sp. PRIMUS64. Classification (NCBI taxonomy): domain Bacteria; kingdom Pseudomonadati; phylum Pseudomonadota; class Alphaproteobacteria; order Hyphomicrobiales; family Rhizobiaceae; genus Rhizobium; species Rhizobium sp. PRIMUS64. The sequence continues at coordinate 30,489 of NZ_JALBGX010000003.1, forward strand.
GCACGAGCTGTCCGGTGGCCAGAAGCAGCGCGTGGCGATTGCCCGGGCATTGGCTGCGGAACCGAAAATCCTGATCCTTGATGAGCCGACTGCCGCGCTCGACGTGTCAGTGCAGAAGACGGTGATCGAACTGCTGCTGCAACTGCGCAAGGATCTGGATCTCACCTACCTGATGATCAGCCATGACCTGTCGCTGATGCGCAATTTCTGCTCGCGCATGGCCATCATGCTGCGCGGCGAGATCGTGGAAGAAGGAGCGACATCCGAAGTTTTCTCCGGTCCGAAGCATCCCTATACGCGCGCCCTGATCGCGGCCATCCCCGTCGTCAGTGACGAGGAGGAGCGCCTGAAACCCATCGTGACCGAGGAAGAGCGTAGGCGCTTTCTCGTCAAGACCACTGATTGAGAGGAGCCTGACGTGTATCGGGTTGGAATTGACGTCGGAGGCACCAATACGGATGCCGTCGTCCTGCAGGGAAAAACGGTTCTGGCGGGGGTGAAGGCCTCAACCACAGAGGACGTGACATCGGGTGTCATCGAGGCGTTGGAGAAGGTGATCGGGGTAGCGAGTATTGACCGCCAGCAGATTGCCGCCGTGATGATCGGCACCACGCATTTCACCAATGCGGTGATCGAGCGACGCCACATGGAGGAAGTCGCGGCGATCAGGCTCGGCCTGCCATCGGGCGCCGGCCTGCCGCCGATGGTAGACTGGCCGGACGACGTGCGCGACATCGTCGGCAACCACGGCTACCAGGTCCGGGGCGGCTACGAGTTCGACGGGCGCGAGCTTTCGCCTCTCGACGAGGACGAAATCGTCCGCATCGCCGGCGATATCCGTGCCAAGAGCCTGAAGGCTGCGGCCGTCACCTGCGTCTTCAGCGGCGTCAACGATGCCATGGAAGTCCGCGCGAAGGACATCCTGCAGCGTCATTGCCCCGGCCTGCCGGTGGTGATGTCGAAGGATATCGGCCGTCACGGTCTATTGGCGCGTGAAAGTGCAGCGATCATCAATGCCAGCCTCCTGTCGCTCGCCGACCGCACGGTGGTGGCTTTCGGCAAGGCGTTGGCGTCAGCCGGCATCGCCTGCCCCTTCTACATCACCCAGAATGACGGGACGCTGATGGTCGCCGATATCGTGCGTTCCTTCCCGGTCCTGACCTTTGCTTCCGGCCCGACCAATTCGATGCGCGGCGCGGCATTCCTCACGGGCATCAAGGATGCCGTCGTCGTCGATGTCGGCGGTACCACCACGGATGTCGGCTCGCTCTCGCACGGCTTCCCGCGTCAGGCCTCGACCACCGTTGATATCGGCGGCGTGCGCACCAACTTCCGTATGCCCGACGTATTTTCCATCGGCCTCGGCGGCGGCTCGCTGGTCGTCGAAAGCGACAAGGGCATCGTCGTCGGCCCGAAATCGGTCGGCTACCGGGTTCGCCAGGACGCGCTGTGCTTCGGTGGTTCGACCTTGACTGCAACCGACATCGCCGTAGCCGCTGGCATGGCCGATATCGGCGACAGGGCGCGGGTGGAGGGTCTCGACAAGTCTATGGTCGAGGCCGTTGCTGCAAAGATCAATGCCATGCTGGAGGCCTGCGTCGAGCGCAGCCGCATCTCGTCAACGCCGGTCCCGGTGATAGCCGTCGGTGGCGGCTCGATCCTGATGCCGGACCGCATCGGCGACCTGGAGGTGATCCGGCCGGACAATTTCGCCGTCGCCAATGCCGTCGGTGCGGCCATCGCCCAGATCAGCGGCGAAACGGACCGTGTGTTCTCGCTGATCGACGGACGCACCCGCGAAAGCGCGCTTGCGGAAGCCGAAGCGGAAGCCCGCGAAAAGGCGATTGCTGCGGGCGCGATGGCCGAGACGCTGGAGGTCATCGAGCGCGAGGATACGCCGCTCGCCTATCTGCCGGGCAATGCCACCCGCATTCATGTGAAAGTCGTCGGAGAAATGGGAGGTCACGATGCCTGAGGCGCGCAAGCTGAAATACGATGAGGCCGATGTCCGCACGCTGACGGTCGAAGACCTCGATGCGCTGGAAATCGGTGCGGGCATTCTCGGCACTGGCGGCGGCGGCAACCCATACCAAGGCAAGCTGTTGGCACTGGAAGCGATGAAGGCCGGCTACAAGATGAGGGTTCTTGCGACGGATCGGATCGAGCCCGATGCACTCTGCATGTCGATCGGCGGCATTGGCGCGCCGGTGGTCGGTGTCGAGCGCTTGCGCGAAGGACGTGAGGGATTGCGCTGCCTCCGGGCGATGGAAGACCTGATCCGCGCACCGATCGATGCCATGGTTTGCGAGGAGATCGGCGGCGCCAACGCCATCAACCCGCTTGTCACGGCGGCGCTTGGAGGGTTGCCGATGCTCGACTGCGACGGCATGGGCCGCGCCTTTCCCGAAATGCAGATGACGACGTTTTCCATCTACGGCCATAGTTCGACGCCTTCTGTGATGTGCGACCTTCACGGCAATGCAGTCATCTTCAGCCATGCGGTCTCCGAAGTTTGGCACGAGCGCATGGCGCGTGCCTGCGTGGTGGCGCAGGGCGGTGGCGCGATGCTGGCGACGGCACCGATGCAGGCGCATTTCGTGCATCGATACGGCATTCCCAAGAGCTACACCAAGGCGATCGCCATCGGCGAGGCGGTGATCAAGGCGCGCAAGGCGCAGGAGGATCCGATTGCAGCCGTCTGCGCGCTCGAGGGAGGCCGCCGCATCTTCAACGGCAAGATCACCGACCTGAAGCGCCATCTGCGCGGCGGCTTTGCGGTCGGCGACATGGAACTCGCCGGTTTCGGCGATTGTGCCGGCCAGACTGCCGGGGTCGCCATCCAGAACGAGTTCCTGATCTTCCAGCGCAACGGCAAGGTCGAGGTCACCGTGCCCGACCTGATCGTGCTGCTCGATGTCGATACCGGCTACCCGATCACCACCGAGATGCTGCGCTACGGCCAGCGGGTCGCGGTTCTGGCCATCCCCTGTCACGACCTGCTGCGCAGCGCCAAGGCGCTCGAAGTCGTCGGGCCGAAAGCCTTCGGTTATCCGGAGATCACGTTCACGCCGCTGCCCTTCGCAGCGCGCCAGGCTGCCTAACCATAAGCGGAGCGTTCCGCATTGAAGAGAGGAACTTGCATGAAAACCACGTCCAGAACATCCCGCCTGGCAGCACTTGCGCTCGGCACAGGCATGGCCCTGCTGATGAATTCCGCAGCCGCCTCCGCAGCCGACGACAAGGTCTCGATCGCCGTCAACACGATGCAGATCTTCAGCTCGCTCGATCCGGCCAAGGTCACCGACTACACGGGCTATATGGCGATCGTGAACATGTATGACGGCCTCACCACCGTCAGCCCGTCAGGCGAGATCATCCCGCATCTGGCCAAGTCCTGGGATATTTCCAGCGACGGCCTGAGCTACACGTTCCATCTGCGCAATGACGTGAAGTTCCAGGACGGCACGCCGGTCAAGGCGTCCGATCTCGTCTGGTCCGTCAAGCGGCTGCTCGGCATCAACAAGGGTCCGTCGAACCTGGTCGTCGGCCTGATCAAGCCGGAAAATGTCACCGCGCCCGACGATGCCACGTTCTCGGTGAAACTCGACCGCCAGTTCTCGCCCTTCATGTCGATCACGCCTCTGTTCATGGCGCTGAACCAGCAGCTGGTCGAGAGCAGCACCAAGCCCGAGGACAAATGGGGCGAAGCCTATGTCGGCGAACATTCCGCCGGTTCCGGTCCCTACAAGCTCGTCAGCTACAACCGCTCCGCCGACATGGTCATTGCCCGCAATGCCGATTATTTCCTAGGCTGGACCAAAGGCACGCCGATCGACGAAGTTCGTTTCGTGCAGACCAGCGACGATGCGACGGTCAAGGCGCTGGCGGAAAAAGGCGAGCTTGGCCTGTCCTCGCACGGGCTCGGCAACGATACCTATGAAGCCCTCGGCCGGATGAAGGGCTACAAGGTCATCCAGACGCAGACCTCAGGCGGCTTCGTCATCAAGCTCAATACCAAGGTCTACCCGACCGACGACGTGCATGTCCGTCGCGCGATCGCCTATGCGACCGACTACAAGACCATCCAGGAAGTCATCTATCCCGGCACCGATATGACCGGCCCGCTGTCGACCGCCTTCAAGGACGCCCACAATAACGATATCGCGCCGGGCGTATTCGATCTGGAAAAGGCCAAGGCAGAACTCGCAAAATCGAAATATGCCGGCCAGAAGATCACGCTGGTCAACAGCTACGTCGCCTCGCTCGCCTTCGAGGCGGAAGTCGCGCTGATGCTGCAGGCCAATCTCGAACAGATCGGCATCACGCTCGATATCAAGCCGGAACCGTGGAACCGCATCGTCGAGCTTTCCGCCAAGCCGGAGACCACCCCGGCCTCGACACAGGTCAACGTCTCGCCGAGCTACCCCTCGCCGGATTCGATGTTCTACAACCAGTATCATTCGAAGGCTGCTGGTACCTGGTGGTCGATGGAATGGCTGCAGAATAAGGAAATCGATGCGCTGATCGACAAGGCGCGCGGCGAAACCGACATCCCAGCGCAGAATGCCATCTACAAGGAGATGCAGGCGAAGATCGCCGATCTGCAGCCGGACGTCTTGGCCGTTTCACCGAACCGACGCTACGCGGCCAACAAGTGCCTGCAGGGTTATGCCTTCATCCCGATGCAGAGCTGGGACCTGAACTTCTCCAACTTCTACTGGGACTGCAAGGCGAACTAGGCCTTCCTGCGATCCAAACCAACCCGGCCGGCGCTGATGCCGGCCGGGCCAGTCAGTGCCGATGGGTGAGACATGCTTGAAGAATTCCCCGAGGAAAATATCGAACCGCTCGCCACGGGCGCCTGGATCCTGGGCACCGGTGGCGGCGGAAATCCGTATATCTCGACGCTCAACCTGCGCCGGCTTTATGCCGAAGGACACCGGGTGCAAATCCTTGACCCGATGGACCTTGCCGATGACGATATGGTCGCCGTCGTCTCCAACATGGGCGCCCCGCTGGTGGGCCAGGAACGCCTCAGCGATCCGGCCCAATTGGCCCGCGCCGTTGAGGTGATGGAGGATTATCTCGGCAGGCCGTTCCGCGCCATCATGAGCGTCGAGATCGGTGGCTCAAATGCCCTGTCGTCCTTTCTCGCCGGTGCCATTCTCGACCGGCCCGTCGTCAACGCCGATGCCATGGGTCGCGCCTATCCGGAAGCGCAGATGACCTCGTTTGCGATCGGCAACCTGCCGATGTTCCCGCTGTCGCTGGTCGATATCCGCGATAATGAGGTGATCGTCACCCGCGCCGCCTCGTGGAAATGGATGGAGCGCATCTCGCGCAAGGTCTGCACCGAAGTCGGCTCGACGGCCGCCACTTGCAAGGCCCCGCGCACCGGCCGTGAGGTCAAGGACTGGGGCATCCACCACACGGTCACCAAGGCGACCGAACTCGGCCGCGCCGTTATCGATGCACGCACCCGCCACGACGACCCCGTCAAGGTGGCGCTTGATCACGAGGGTGGCAAGCAGCTATTCCGCGGCAAGGTGGTCGATGTCGTGCGTGAAACGACCGGCGGCTTTCTGCGTGGCAAGACGGTAATCGAGGGCATCGACGCCGACAGGGGCTCGCGCCTAGAACTGGCGTTCCAGAACGAATGGGCTGTCGCTTTCCGGAATGGTGAGCCTGTCGGCATGACCCCGGATCTTCTGTGCCTGCTCGACACCGTCTCGGGTGGGGCGATCGGCACGGAGTCCGTCCGCTACGGCCAGCGCGTCACGGTCGTTGCCCTGCCGGCGCCGGAAATTCTGACGTCGCCTGCAGGGATTGCCGCCGTGGGGCCACGGGCCTTTGGTTACAACATTGATTTTAAATCGGTATTTTGAATGACACGCATCGGCATTGACGTAGGCGGCACCAATACGGATGCCGTGCTGATCGACGGGGACACGATCCTGTCCTCGATCAAGGTTCCGACGACCCAGGACGTGATGTCCGGCGTGAAGGCGGCGCTGGCGCATGTGTCCGGTCATATCGGCCCCAACGATCGGCCAATCGACGCCGTGATGATCGGCACGACGCATTTCACCAACGCGGTCGTCGAGCGTGCCCGGCTGGAGCGGGTCGCAGCGATCCGCATCGCGCTGCCGAGCGGCTCTTCGCTGCCGCCGATGTGCGACTGGCCCGATGACCTGCGCGCCTGCGTCGATCCGCTGGTCTTCATGGTGCATGGCGGCCACGAATACGACGGTAGCCAGATCGTTCCGATGATCCCCGACGAGATCCGCGAAGCGGCAATGAAGATCTGCGATGCCGGCATCACCTCGATCGCCATTTCGGCAACATTCTCGCCGCTGACCACCGAATGCGAGGTGACCGCAGCCGAGATCGTCCGTTCGGTGATCCCGAATGCACGTATTACGCTGTCTCACACGCTCGGCCGCATAGGTCTGCTGGAGCGCGAGAATGTGGCGCTTCTGAACGCGGCGCTGCAGTCTCTCGGCAAGACCACCGTGCAGGCATTTTCCGATGCCTTGCGCGAGGCGTCGATTGCCGCGCCTTTTTACCTGACCCAGAATGACGGCACTGTGGCGCTTGCCGATGTTGCGGCGACCAACCCGGTGCACAGCTTTGCTTCCGGCCCCACCAACTCCATGCGCGGCGCCGCCTTCCTCACGGGCCTCACCGACGCCATGGTCGTCGATGTCGGCGGCACCACGTCGGACATCGGCTGCCTGGTTGGCGGCTTTCCGCGCGAGGCGAACAACATCGTCTATGTGGGCGGCGTCCGCACCTTGTTCCGAATGCCCGACCTGTTGCCGATCGGGTTGGGTGGCGGCACGATCATCGATCCTGAAACAGGAAAGATCGGGCCTCGCTCCGTCGGCTACCGCATCCTGACGGATGCGCGCGTTTTCGGTGGCAATACGCTGACGACATCGGACGTCGCCGTGGCTGCTGGGATGATCGATATGGGCGACCGGGACCGGGTGAAGGATCTCGACCCGGCCTTCATCAAGGCAAGTTGTGCCCGTATCCGTGACATGGTGACCGACAGCTTCGACCAAATGAAAACTTCCGCCGAGGACGTGCCGCTGATCGCAGTCGGTGGTGGCGCCTTCCTGATACCGGACCGGATTGCTGGCGCTTCCGAAGTGCTTCGCGTCGAAAATGCCGGCGTTGCCAATGCTCTCGGCGCTGCCATGGCACAGGTATCGGGAGAGGTCGACCAGGTGTTTTCCGGCATCAGCCGCGACGAGGCGCTGGCCACCGCGGAAGCCGAAGCGCAGAATGCGGCCGTTGCATCCGGTGCCGGACGTCAAAGCCTCAAGACGCTCGAAGTGGAAGACATTCCGGTCGCCTATTTGCCGGGCGGCGCCCGGCGTGTACGTGTGCGAGTGATTGGCGATATCGCCTTCAACTGAAGAGCGCCTGTCCACCTGAACCGGGAGGCCACTATCCGCCCCGGAAACGGGGAATTCTAGATCGGAGCGGGACATGACGAAGATCACACTGGCCATTCACGGCGGATGCGGCGTGATGCCGGAAGGCAGTATGAGCGTGGAAGAGTGGGCGGCCGCCCGCGACGATATCGCGGCAGCTCTGCGCGCCGGATACGCGGTGCTTGCAAAGGGTGGCCGGGCGGTAAACGCGGTCGAGGCCGCCGTCGTGGTGATGGAGAATAGCGCGCATTTCAATGCAGGTCATGGCGCAGCTCTCAACGAAAACGGCATCCACGAACTCGATGCTTCGATCATGGACGGCGAAACGCTGGCGGCCGGGGCGATCAGCGCTGCGCGGACCATCCGCAATCCGGTGAAGGCGGCCCGCGCCCTGATGGAGGACGGCCGCGCCGTATTCCTGACGGCAGGCGCCGCAGATAAGTTTGCGGAGGCCAAAGGCCTGGACATCGAGCAGCAATCCTATTTCACCACCCGGAAACGGCAGGGCGCGCTGGCTGCGATGAAGGCACATGCAACTGCGGGGACGGAAGGAACCGAGAACGAAAAGCATGGCACGGTCGGTGCAGTCGCACTCGACGCGGCAGGCCACCTCGCGGCGGCGACCTCTACAGGCGGTTACACGAACAAGCCGGACGGGCGAGTGGGCGACAGTCCGGTTATCGGTGCAGGCACCTATGCGCGCGACGGCATCTGTGCTGTCTCTGGGACCGGCAAGGGTGAATTCTTCATCCGCTATGTCGTGGGGCATGAAATTGCCTCGCGCATGGCCTATCTCGGGGAAGACCTCGAAACCGCCGCGGACGTCGTGATGAACCACGACCTCGCACTGCACCAGATTGGCGCCGGCCTTGTTGCCGTCGACGCAAAGGGCGGGATCCGTGCACCCTACAACACGCCGGGCATGTTCCGGGGCTGGGTGACGCCCGAGGGGAGAGCTTGCGTCGCCACGCATGAGACAATCCACGAAATCCTGCTGTAAGGAGGTTCGCGTGACCGAACTGACGGCTCTCGTTCCTGTATTTGACGGGCACAACGATATTCTCTCCCGCCTGATGCGCGAAGGCCGTGAAGGCGCCCAAGAGCGCTTCCTTAAAGGTCAACTGGGCCTGCATGTCGATCTTCCCAGGGCACGCCAAGGCGGACTCGTCGGCGGGCTTTGCGCCGTCTACATACCTTCGGGCCGGGACCTCGACGCGAACGGCGATCTGCCGCGCGTCGACCGCCAGAGCGCGCTCGATCAGACGATCGCGCAGGCAGCACTTCTGCGAAGCATCGAAGCCCAGTCGGATGGCGCCTTCAAGATCTGCGTCTCCGCCGGCGAAATCCGCGCGGCGATGGCGGAAGACCGGTTCGCGGCGATCTTCCATATCGAAGGCATCGAGGCTGCAGGGGCGGATCTCGACCTTATCCCGGTCCTGCATGCCGCGGGCCTGCGCACGCTCGGTCCCGTCTGGAGCCGTCCGAACATCTTTGCGCATGGCGTTCCCTTCCGCTTCGGCCATGGGCCGGATATCGGGCCGGGATTGACCGAGGCGGGCCGCGATCTGATCCGGCTGTGCAATCGCCTGAAGATCATGGTCGACCTCTCGCATATGAACGATGCCGGTTTCTGGGACATTGCGAAGATCTCCGACGCGCCGCTGGTTGCTTCGCACTCCAATGCGTTTGCGATCTGCCCGCACAGCCGCAACGCAACCGATCCTCAGCTCGACGCCATCCGAGATACGGGCGGGTTGATAGGCCTCAACTTCGGCGTCAAGTTCCTGGATCCGGAAGGCAAGGCGGATGTCAACCTGGACCTGTCGATCATGGTGCGCCATGTCGACTACATGGTCGAAAAAGTCGGTATCGATCACGTCGCTTTGGGCTCGGACTTCGACGGCACCCTGATCTCCGGGAAGATCGGCGACGTTACAGGCCTGCCGCGCCTGATGGCAGCGCTTCGCGAAGCAGGCTATGACGACGAGGCTTTGGCCAAGCTCGGTCATCGCAACTGGATTGCGGTGCTGGAGCGCACCTGGGGCGTTTAGAATCTTTTGGCGTGGAATTGGCGACGGTTAAGTTGCTGCTGTCGCGAGGGCAGATCGATGGTGCGGTCTTTGTCTAGCGGCTTATGTTGCGCGTCTTTAGTTGAATCGACGGTCTAGTGACATGGAGCGCGGTGGCGCCAGTTCGTTTCCCTTCAAGGCGACCAAATATCCAGCACTTGCAACCTAGATGGTCGCGCGCTTCTGCGAGGTTTGTAGGCAATTGGTAGGCCTACGCTTGGATCCGAATTCTCTGCCTAATTCTCTCGTAAAGCTGGACTTCCGCTTTGTGAGAGATTTCGACAACAACCGCAAAATTCTGCCGATCTACGTGATTTGCCCAGCCCCCCTCGCAGCGAACCATGAGATAATAGTCATTGCCATATTCCGTGACGTCTCGCTTAAATGTGGCAGTTGCGCTCTGGACCGTTCCCTTCTCTCGAAGGGTAGATGACGGGGAAAGTTTGCAATCGAATCGTCCGGCGATCTCGGGAAACCGTTCCTCATCCTTCGCGCGTTTCCGATAGTGCTCGAAAATCAGGTCTGGCGCGCAGCCACGCAGAAGCCGGAAACTCATTCCAATACCGGCATAGTCCGCGCGCGTATGACGCACCGGCGGGTCATAGGCGATCGTCACGCGGATGGACCTTTCCCCCTGTTCCGTCTGGAACGGTTCTGGGATGGGGATGCGATAGACGGCGAAGTGATCGATCGCCAGCTCATCCTCACCATAAAGTACGACCCGTGCGTCATCGGAGAATGCCGCCCGCTCAAGGTCGACCATCCCGTGGCCAACAACGGAGCGGATGGCATCGCTACCAAGAAGCGTCATCCGTTCCCTGGCTGCGTCGGGGATTTCAGCAGAGCCCACCATGAGTGCGCGGATGAGGTTTGCCGAGGCCGTCGGCATCCGGCCGAGAATTTGGGCGGCGCTGAAGGCAACGCGCGGCGCCGCATAAGACGTTCCGGAACCTGCCGTGAAAAGTCGGTCAAGGAACGTGTGATGGAGCGTCAATACGCCAGCACTTGGAACTTCCTCGCCCTTCCGGAGCCTTTGAACGACAGGATCGTAAATCAGCGTTCCACCGATATCGACAAGATCGGGTTTGGTGGACCCACCAATACCCGGACCGATGCGTGAGAATGGCGACGGCTCATTTTGCCGGGTGATCGGTCGTACCATCACCTCGGCTAAATGCTGGGCATTTAATCCCTCGCCATGCGCGAGCGATCCGACGGTGAGAACATTCACTGCGCCCGCAGGCTCGAAGAAGCGATTGGCGTCCTCCACCAAATAGGCCGGATACTGGGTCACTGCCTGTTCAAGGCGGTTTCCGCCTCGGGGGTTCCTGTTACCGGAAGATACCACGATAACGACATCGAGTTCGCGCGCGAGTTCGTCCAGCGTCGCGGCCCATGTCCCGACCTTGCCGCCGTCGTAGGGCCGCTTCGTGTCGCCCAAAGCAATCACGAAGATCCGACAGCCGTAGTCGGTATTGAGCGTGATGATGGCCTCCCGCATTTGCGAGGGAACCAGACGACGGTCGTCAAATGCCCCATGCTCATTGACCACCTTTGCCGAGCAAAGCCGGGCTCCCCGATCAAGGGTGCCGGCCGCAAGCTGCGCACGCAAGTCGCCGAATACGGCGACCCCGCCAACCCGCGTTCCGTGCCCGAAGTCATCAGCAGTTCCCAGACGGGCGGGAACGCCGATCGAGCCTACCAGAATATCATTGAAGAAAGGATGGGCGTTGATGCCACTATCAAGAATTCCGATAAGTGGGGCATCGGCCGCAACCCCGTTTAACGGGGGAACGTCATCCAAAGTGAGATTATAAGCTTCACTTGTCGTAACGTCGGGCTGTGGCGGTTGGTCGATCGTCGCAACGGCCTCGACGGCGAGCAAGGTCTTTAGAAGTGAGCCCGACACCCGAATGCGGGCCATTGTGATTGACGGGCCGATATAACGATCAAGGACTTCACCGTCCCTGGCCTCAATGTAGGCTTCCGTTTGCTCCAGCTTGCGCTCGCGCAGCCGTCGCTCGCCCAGATCCCAGAGCTCAAGATCGACGAGATATGTGGCGTCGTCTTCAAAATCCGACGATTCGTTGAAACCGTCCTCACGGAAGCGGACCCCGATCCGATCTCGGGGTTCGACAGCGCCGATGCTTTCGATCGCGGCGATGAAGCTGTTATAGGAGGGCGCCTTCTGCCCCTCAGGTATCCCGGCCCTCCATGCTGTCAGCCGGCGCCGGAACTCCTGCATCTCGTCGGTTGATGCAAACAGAACAAGCGAACGATCCAGATCGCTCGACAGGACCATGAGGCCCAACTGCTCCCACTGTTCCTCGAGCAACTGGCCGTTCATGTGGACCCGCAGGATCAGCGAGGGATCGATGAATTCGGCTTTACGCCGACGTTGCTGCGTGGCAATCGCCGCGTCCAGCTCGGTCTCAAGTTTCGTACTATGAGCCGCGAGGTCTCTGTTTGGCGGCGGTGACCCGCCACCGTGTTTGCGCCGTTCGAAGCGTTCGGGAAGACGGACGAGTTGCAGATGGTCATACCGTGCCATGTATCAGCCGATCAGGAGCCGGCTTTCAACCGTGCGGAGTTCGAGCGCCGACGCGTCTCGTCTTTCAGAGCCCGGTTGAAATCACGCTCCTGGACCTGCTTGCGGCGTTCGACAATCATCGACTTGATCGCCTGAATGCAAACCCGCTCGATCTCCGCGTAGGAATAGCCCTCAAGCGACGGGATGAAAGCTGCGGGCTCGAACGTGGTGGCAACGTTTTTGAACTTCATACGCAGGAAGCGATCAATCATTCTGCGATCAGGCCGCTCAAACCATACGACTTCGTCGAATCGGCGCCAAACCGCGGGATCAAGTGCCTGGTCCAGATTCGTAGCCGCGATCAGAAAACCCTTGGGCCTGATCTGGTCTATGAACAGCAAAAGGCTGTTCACGACCCGGCGCAGCTCATTGTGCTCACCGCTGTCGTCGCGCGCTCGAGCAAGCGCGTCGAACTCGTCGAAGAACAAAACGCAGGGCTGTTTGCGCGCGAACTCAAAAATCTTGCGAATATTGGAAGCCGTCTCACCGAGATAGGATGAAATGAGCCTGTCGAGTTTGACGACGAAGAACGGCAGACCGAGTTCCGCTGCAAAAATCTCTGCGCAAAGCGTCTTGCCGCAACCAGGTGGCCCACAGAAAAGCACCTTCGAGCGGACCTGCAACCCATGGCGGCGAAGGTCCTCCCCGCGCCGAAATTCTTTGACCAAGCCCAGCAGCACACGAACGTTCATTGCGCTGAGGACAATATCCCCCTTAGTGTGTTGAGGCTCGATCCGTTCTATAAAGTCGGATGCCGCCTCCGGAAAAGGAAGGAGAGGCGCGAGCGCTTTCGGAGGGGATGGACGGCTTGTCCCACCCTCAAGCGTCTTCCTCAAGGTCTTTGCCAACGCCAGATTGTTCTTCTTTTCCTCTTCTGTGATGATCTGTTCTGCAACGGCGCGGAACTCGTCGTCCCGACCGTAGCTTGCCAGCAATTTTTTCATCAATTCGCCGCGTGCCATTGGTCGCCTGAAGAGGTTTCTACCGAGAATCAGCCTGTCATCACAGGCTTAACCCATTTGGTACGTCAATAGAGAGTTCGTCAACTCTACGCGTCGATCGTTCAACTAACAAGGCTAGCCGCAAGGTCCGGTGTCGACGGAAATCGCCGTATCGAAATGGAAATCATCGTCCCTCCCAGCCGTTGTTCAACTCTTGGAAAGCCTGCCGCACCTCCTCCCGCGGCAGGCTTTTTCGTTTTCCGATACATTCAAGCTCTGAGTTCAGGCGTCAAAGCAGACTGCCCTGCTCCACCAGCTCTCCGGATTTCGAAACGATCGTGGATCCGTACGGTTCGCGGGACGAGATGATCAGCGCGTCATTCGGTAACGGGCGGGCCAGTTCCTTGGCCTCTTCCCATGGCGCCCGCATCCGGGTGTCCGTCTCCTCCTTCGTCAGCAACACGACCGGCATCGCCTTTCCATGGATTGGCTTCACCAGGTCGTTGGGATCCGTGGTCAAAAACCCATAGAGATCGTCGGTCGTCAGCCCGTCCCTGACCTTTCGGACACTCTGCCATTGCGGCACATGGATGCCGGCAAAGAACATCAGCGGTTTGGTTGCGTCACGGGCGAACCAGGCGTTCGGCACGTTGCCGCCTTGCTCCTGGCTGGCAGGATCCGGCTCGGCGAAACTGGTGACCGGGACGAGGCATCTGTTTTCGACACCGAACCATCGCTTCCAATGCGGAAAATTGAGCTTGCGCACATTGGTCGTGCCGCGGTCGGCCTCCATCCGGATCAGTTCTTCGAGATCGAATGGCTTGCCCTTGGCCGCAAGTTTCTCGGCCTTGGCTTTGGCGGACTTCTCGAGCGTGAAGCGCGGCGAGGGCAGTCCCCAGCGTGCATGGACCAGTTGTTTCTTCCCGTCGGCGGTGTTGCGGACGATCGGCCCCATCTGATCGGGGTTCATCTGGTAGGCCGGCATCAGGTTGATCAGGCTTTCGGCGTCCTGGGCCCACTTCGCGACCCAGTCCCTGTCTTCCATCCGATAAAGGTTACACATTGTGGGCCATCTGCTCCGCTTGAGCTCAGTGGAGGACAATCTAGCGTATGGCGCTGATTTCGCTAGTCGAGCCGGAAGACGTCGGCATTGTCCTGCCGTTCTCGCAAACCCTTGTAAGATGGATGACGGAGTTTCCCGTCTGTCGTCCAGGCGCGAAACTCGATCTCGGCAATCAGCGTCGGTTCGACCCAGACGATATCGGCACTTCCGGAATAGGGCAGGGGCGGCTGCTTTCGCTTCCAGCGCAGCTTGTCCAGCATCTTCCGCAATCGGATGGCCTCGGTTTCCTTGAAACCCGTGCCGACGCTTCCGACGTGGACGAGATTGCTCCCGCGATAGGCGGCAAGCACGAACGAGCCGAAGCCGGCAGGGGACGCCGATGACCTCTCATAGCCGACAATGAAGAAGGCCTCGCTGTGGACGCATTTGATCTTAACCCAATCCCCGGTTCGGCCGGAAATATAGGGACGATCGAGGTGTTTGCCGACGATGCCTTCCAGGCCGAGGCGGCAGACATGCTCAAACAGGACGGCTGGTTCGGTGTCGAATGTTTCCGACGGCCGAATAGCACCGTCTTTTCCGTTCAACGCGTCATCGAGAAGATGCCGGCGCGATCGGTATTCGACACCGCGCAGATCGTGTCCGTCGAGATAGATGAGATCGAAAGCGTAGAAGATGGCGTCAGACGCCCGGTTACCGGCTTGTCTGCCGGATGCGCCCAACGATTGCTGCAGCAGCCCGAAATCCGGCCGGCCCTCTGCGTCCAGCACGACGGCCTCGCCATCGATGATCATCGTCGCCGGCCCGAGCGCCCGGGCGGCCTCTACGATCGCCGGAAATCGGTGCGTCCAGTCATGGCCGCCGCGGGTGAGAATCCTTATCCCTTGAGGCTCGATGTGAACAGCCAGGCGATAGCCATCCCATTTCAGCTCCCAACTCCATTCTTTCCCTTTTGGAGGATGGCTCTTCAATTGCGCCAACGCAGGTTCGACGCGGTCTGGCATCGGATCGAAAGGCAGCTGTGGCTGGGCCGGATTTCGCTTGCCTCGCGGCTTTGAGCGGATCGGAGCCTCGGTATCACGAAGGAGGGGTTTTGATCTCGGAGGCCTGGTCATGCCGACAGTTCAGCAGAAAAATCTTAAAGACACTGTGACGATGCCGACTTGTCCCCGCAATTCACACAAAGGGAGTAGCACTCGCAGGCGCTCCGAAAAAAACCTCCAGCCGCTACCCACCTGATTCTCTTGGGTATTCGTGCGATTCCTAATGTTCAGGATAATATTCCCATCCTCCGGTTGCTTGACTCTTCAAGTCGGCGGGAACAGATAGGGAACATCCGCATTTTGATCGACATGATGTCGGCCGCCAACACGACCTTTAAGGGAGCCGTGAACGATGACTGCTGCCCGTGAACGGGTGATTTCCGATCTGCGCGAGCGCATCGCTTCGCTGGAGGGCGTGTCAGCCAGAAAGGCCGGCTGTCTTTCCTTCGGTGTGCCGGAAATCGATGCAGTCCTGCCGGGAGGTGGTCTGGCCTATGGCGCCTTGCACGAATTCGCCGGTGGCGGGTCGGGCACGGTGGATGGTGCGGCGGCAGCGCTTTTCGCCGCCGGCATCGCAGCGCGCACCAAAGGCCCGATCGTCTGGTGCCTGACGCGGCCGGACCTGTTTTTTCCGGCACTCGCTGAGGTCGGCCTCCATGCCGACCGGGTGATCTTTGTCGAGTCCGACAAGGAAGAGGACGTGCTCGCCAATATGGAGGAGGGGCTGTCCTTCGGCGGCCTTGGCGCCGTCGTTGGTGAACTTGTCCGATTGCCCATGGTCGGCTCCCGCCGGCTACAGCTGGCGGCCGAGAAAACAGGGACGATGGCGCTCGCCGTCCGACGCTGGCGCAGGCAAACGGAGGCGAATGATTTCGGGCAGCCGACGGCGTCGACCACGAGGTGGCGGGTGAGCGTCATGCCGTCGGAGGAGCTGCCAGTGCCGGGTGTCGGCAGGGCCCAGTGGTTGCTGGAACTGATGCGCGTGAAAGCGGGTGAATGTGCTGAGTTTCTCGTGAGGGCGTGCGATGACAAGGGTCGTCTCGATCTATCTCCCGGATCTGCCGACGGATCGCATTCGTCGCGCCGATCCGTCTATTCCGCCTGAACAGGCGATCGCCGTGATCGCCAGGAGCGGCTCGAAACGCTGGGTAGCGGCCGCAGACACCGCCGCCCGAAAAGCTGGCGTCCATGTCGGCATGCCGGCTGCCAAAGCGCAGGCGCTGTTTCGCGGTCTGATGCTGGTCGATGCAGATCCTGCGGCGGATGCCGCAGCACTCGAACGCATTACCCTTTGGGCGCTGACGCTCTATTCTCCGATCGTCGCGGTCGATGGGATCGATGGCATTGTCATGGATACTGAAGGCGCCGATCACCTGCAGGGTGGCGAACTGCCGATGGTGACGAGGATCGCCAACCAGTTCCTGGCCAGAAAGCTCACGCCCCGCATCGCTGTCGCCGACACCTGGGGCACGGCGCATGCCTGTGCCCGTGCCATCAGCCGTGAGACGGTCATCGTGCCGATCGGCGAGACCGTGCGCGCCGTCGAGAAGCTGCCGATATCGTTGCTTCGCCTTCCCGGCGCGGTCGTCAGCGACCTTCGCACGCTCGGCTTCCAGACCATCGGCGAATTGGCCAATACGCCGCGCGCGCCGCTGACGCTTCGCTTCGGGCCGGAGATCGGCCGGCGGCTCGATCAGATGTTCGGCCGTATCTGCGAGCCGATCGATCCGATCCGTACCGCCGAGCTCGTCGAGGTCAGCCGCGTCTTTGCCGAGCCGATCGGTGCTTCCGAGACGATCAACAAATATGTCTCACGACTGGTCGTGCAACTGATCGAGGAACTGCAAAAGCGCGGTCTTGGCGTTCGCCGTGCGGATCTGATCGTCGAGAAGGTCGACGGAACGCGGCAGGCAATCCGCGCCGGGACGGTCAAGCCGGTGCGCGATGTCGCCTGGCTGACAAAGCTGTTTCGTGACCGGACGGAAAAGATCGAGCCCGGCTTCGGGATCGAGAAGCTCACCCTGGTCGCTGTCATGGCCGAACCGCTGGAGGAGCGCCAGAAATCCTCGTCGTTGGTCGAGGACGAAATCACGGACGTGACGCCGCTAATCGATATCTACGGCAACCGTGGCCAGCGCGTTTATCGGGTGGCGCCCGTTGCGTCCGATGTGCCGGAGCGCTCCGTCCAGCGGATCAGTGCCGCGGCCGATCCGGTCGAAGTCACCTGGGTCAACCATTGGCGCCGGCCGGTCCGGTTGCTGGCCCGTCCGGAGCTGATCGAGGCGATCGCCTTGCTGCCGGACCGGCCGCCGGTCTCCATCACCTGGCGTGGCAAGCGCCGCAAGGTCAAACGGGCCGATGGCCCTGAGCGGATTTTTGGCGAGTGGTGGCAGCGCGACGCCGAGATGGAGGCGGTGCGCGATTACTTCGTCATTGAGGACGAGGCTGGTGAACGTCTGTGGGTCTTTCGCTCCGGTGATGGCATCGATCCTGAAACGGGAAGCCATCGCTGGTTCATACACGGGATCTTCGCATGAGCTATGCCGAGCTGCAGGTCACCACCCATTTTTCCTTCCTGCGCGGGGCAAGCTCGGCGCAGGAACTGTTTGAAACCGCCAAGGCCCTCGGCATCGAAGCTCTCGGCGTCGTCGATCGCAATTCGCTGGCCGGAATTGTACGGGCGCTTGAGGCATCGCGGGCCACCGGTTTGCGCCTCGTCGTCGGTTGCGGGCTCGATCTGGCCGATGGCATGTCAGTACTGGTCTACCCGACCGACCGGGCTGCCTATTCCCGGCTGACCCGCCTTATCACGCTTGGCAAGTCGCGCGGCGGCAAGAACAACTGCATCCTGCACTGGGACGACATCATCGCCTATGCCGAAGGCATGATCGGCATCCTGGTGCCGGATCTGCCGAATGACGCCTGTGGGATCCAGCTGCGCAAGATGGCCGAGGTGTTTGGCGATCGCGCCTATATGTCGCTTTGTCTGCGGCGCCGGCAGAACGACCAGCTGCGGCTGCATGAAATTTCCAATCTCGCCGCGCGGTTCAAGGTGAAGACGGTCGTCACCAATGATGTCCTCTTCCATGAGCCAGGTCGCCGGCAGCTTCAGGACATCGTCACCTGCATTCGCACCCGCACCACCATCGATGATGTCGGATTCGAGCGCGAGCGCCACGCCGACCGCTATCTGAAGCCGCCGGAAGAAATGGAGCGATTGTTTCCGCGATACCGGCAAGCCATCGCGCGAACCATGGAGATCGTCCGTCGTTGCACTTTCTCGCTTGAGGAGCTCACCTACCAATATCCGGAGGAGGCGATCGTGCCGGGCAAGGATGCCCAGGCTTCGCTGGAGCATTATGTCTGGCAATGCGTGCCCGACCGCTATCCGGAGGGTCTGCCGCCGAACGTTCTGAAAATCATTCGGCATGAACTCGACCTCATCCGCACCATGAAATACGCTCCATATTTTCTGACCGTCTTCTCGATCGTGCGCTATGCGCGCTCCCAAGGCATTCTCTGCCAGGGCAGGGGTTCTGCCGCCAACAGCGCCGTCTGCTACATTCTCGGGATCACGTCGATCGATCCGGAGACGAATGATTTGCTCTTTGAGCGCTTCGTTTCCCAGGAACGCGACGAGCCGCCGGATATCGACGTCGACTTCGAGCATGAGCGCCGCGAGGAAGTCATCCAGTGGATCTACAAGACCTACACACATCAGAAGGCAGCTCTGTGCGCGGCCGTGACACGCTATCGTGCGAAAGGTGCGATCCATGATGTCGGCAAGGCACTCGGTTTGCCGGAGGATATGATCAAGGCTCTGTCATCGGGCATGTGGTCCTGGTCCGCCGATATGGTCGGCGATCGGAACCTGCGCGAACTCAACCTCAATCCCGACGACCGCCGGCTGGCGTTGACGCTGAAACTTGCGCAGCAGCTGATGGGGGCACCCCGGCATCTCGGCCAGCATCCGGGTGGATTCGTGTTGACGCATGATCGGCTCGACGATCTCGTCCCCATCGAGCCGGCGACGATGAAGGACCGGCAGATCATCGAATGGGATAAGGATGATGTCGAGGCACTGAAGTTCATGAAGGTCGACGTCCTGGCATTGGGCATGCTGACTTGCATGGCCAAGGCGTTCGATCTTATTCGCGAGCATATGGGCGAGGACCTTGATCTTTCGAAGATCGAGCAGGAGGATCCTGCGACCTATGCGATGATCCGCAAGGTCGATACGCTCGGCACCTTCCAGATCGAAAGCCGCGCGCAGATGGCGATGCTGCCGCGGCTGAAATCCCGAACCTTCTACGACCTCGTGGTGCAGGTCGCCATTGTCCGGCCCGGTCCGATCCAAGGGGACATGGTGCATCCTTATCTCCGTCGGCGGGAAGGCAAGGAGGCTGTTGAGTACCCGACGCCGGAACTCGAGGCCGTGCTCGGCAAGACGCTGGGCGTGCCGCTGTTTCAAGAGTCGGCGATGAGGGTCGCGATGGTCTGCGCCGGCTTTACCGGCGGCGAGGCCGACCAGCTGCGCAAGTCGATGGCCACTTTCAAGTTCACCGGTGGCGTCTCGAAATTCAAGGACAAGCTGGTCTCCGGCATGGTGAAGAATGGATATTCGCCGGAGTTTGCTGAAAAGACCTTTTCGCAGCTCGAAGGCTTCGGATCGTACGGTTTTCCTGAAAGCCACGCTGCAAGCTTCGCGCTCATTGCCTATGCCTCCAGCTATGTGAAATGCCACTATGCTGACGCGTTCTGCGCGGCATTGATAAACAGCCAACCCATGGGTTTTTACGCAGTCGCTCAGATCGTCGGCGACGCCCGCAACCACGGTGTGGAGATCCGTCCCGTCTGTATCAACCGCT
Organism: Rhizobium sp. PRIMUS64; assembly: GCF_023006465.1. Classification (NCBI taxonomy): domain Bacteria; kingdom Pseudomonadati; phylum Pseudomonadota; class Alphaproteobacteria; order Hyphomicrobiales; family Rhizobiaceae; genus Rhizobium; species Rhizobium sp. PRIMUS64. The sequence continues at coordinate 50,505 of NZ_JALBGX010000003.1, forward strand.
CTCGCTGGGACTGCACGCTCGAGCAGGTCAAGGGTGACGAGCGCCGCCATGCTGTCCGCCTGGGGATGCGTCTGGTGCGTGGACTGGCCGCGGTCGACGCGGCACGCATCGTGTCCGCCCGTGCCGACCAGCCCTTCGACAGCATCGATGACATGTGGCGGCGCGCGAGCGTTCCGGCAGCATCGTTGGTCGAACTGGCGGAGGCCGATGCTTTCCTGCCATCGCTCGAACTTCAACGACGCGATGCGCTGTGGGCGATCAAAGCTTTGCGCGACGAGCCATTGCCACTCTTTGTTGCTGCGGCCGAGCGCGAGATGAAGACGATCGCCGAGCAGCAGGAGCCTGATGTCGAACTCCGGCAGATGACAGATGGGCACAACGTCATCCAGGACTATAGCCATACTGGTCTGACCCTGCGCGAGCACCCGATCGCATTCTTGCGCAAGGACCTTGCCGCTCGAAGCATCGTCACCTGCAGTGAAGCCATGTCGGCCCGAGATGGCCGTTGGTTGATGACCGCCGGCCTCGTTCTCGTCCGCCAAATGCCGGGTTCGGCAAAAGGCGTGATGTTTCTGACGATCGAGGATGAGACGGGTCCGGCGAACATTGTCGTGTGGCCAAAGCTCTTCGAGCGACGCCGGCGCGTCGTGCTCGGATCGAGCATGATGGCGATCAACGGCCGCATTCAACGGGAAGGGGAGGTCGTGCATCTCATCGCCCAGCAGCTCTTCGATCTCTCCGGCGACCTATCCGCCTTGGCGGATCGTGATGGAGAGTTCAAACTGCCGGCGGGCCGCGGCGACGAGTTTGCTCACGGTGCGCCGGGAAGCCCGGATTCGCGGGATCGGGCGCCGGCGGTCAAGCCGAGGGATATTTTCGTGCCGTTATGCCGAGTTCGGCATAAGGGAACTTATCCCGAGCCCGATACTATGCCGAGCCCATTCCCTAAAGCCCGAGATTTCCGGTAATCCAGCATTGAAAGCTCGGCATAATAGTCTGTTTCCGCAACTGCAACTTAGCGGAGACACGCATGACTATTCCTTCTTTCGAGACAATACAGCGCTGGAAGCTGATTGAGGATTGGCCACATCGGCCGAGTGTAGATGCCGTAATCACCTCCATGGTGGACAAAGGCTACTCGTCGCAGACCATGGTGAGAGCCGTTCGATTTATCGGGGCTTTTATCGAATGCCAGAACAAACGTAACGGTGGAGCGCCAGAACGACTGGACGCTGCTGATATCGATCAGTTTCTCGCCAGCCGATTGTCTGCAGGTGCTATAGAGAATGGTAATCGCATCGCTCTGCGCCGCCTGCAAACCGAACTCGTGAGAGCTGGTGTTCTATTTCCACCGGCAGAGAAAGCCGACCCAGCCGAGAAGGTCGACACGCTTTTCGGCGCGGAGCTACATCGTCGAGGTTATTCGAAGCATTCGATCTCCGGGCACATCTGGTCGGCGCGGCGCTTTCTTCGGACCGTCTGGGCCGAGCACGGTGGAGTTTCCCAGCTGACACACAGTGAAGTATGGGATTATCTGGCGAACAACTTAGATGGCCGGAAGAGCAACTCCCTTGTGACCTGGTACTCCCACCTTCGGGTTTTGCTCCGCTTCCTGCAAGCATCGAGGCTCACGGAGCATGATCTCTCCGCAGCCGTCCCAAGCCCAAGGAACCTGCGTTTCTCGGCATTGCCAGCTTATATGAGCGTCTCGCAACTGAACTCGGTTCTGGAGGCCTGTGATCTGTCCACGATCCCTGGCCGCAGAGACCTTGCTGTGCTTTTGCTGCTTTCGAGGCTGGGCCTGCGTGCAAGCGAAGTCGCCCGTTTGTCGCTTGATGATATCGACTGGCGATCAGGTCTCCTCCGTGTGAACGGCAAAGGCGGGAGGGTCGCAACCATGCCCCTTCCGAAGGATGTCGGGGCGGCAATATCGGACTACATCCTGCATGGACGTCCAACATCCGGGTCCCGCACCATCTTTCACAGGGTGCAGACCCCATGCACACCTTTCGAGACGGCGACGCCCGTCATCCTGATCGCACGCAGGGCGCTGAAGCGGGCAAAGGTTTCAGGCACGCGGTCTCATCACGCGCATATTTTCAGGCACACCTTCGCCACGATTGCGATCAGGTCTGGCGTGGGCCTGACCGAGCTTGCCCAACTCCTTCGCCACAAAAACCCTGATACCACCAGGATATATGCGAAGTTCGATATCGAGGGCCTGCGTTCCATCTCACGGCCATGGGCAGGAGCGGTTCTATGATGGACATGTCCGACGCCCTTGAACAATATCTGACGTTGCGGCGCTCACTCGGGTTCAAGCTCAAAACTCAGGAGAGCCGCCTGCGCAATTTTGTGAGGTATGCGACTGCGCGTGGCGAACTGCGGGTTACTGCAAAGATTGCGGTGGATTGGGCAAGCCACCAATGTGGACCCGCAACGTGGTCGTCGCGCCTTTCGACGGTCAGAGCTTTTGCCCGCCACCTCCAGGTGGTCGACCCCCAAACCCAGATTCCACCTTCGCACATCTTTCCACCACAACGAAGACCGCGTCCTTTCATCTATTCAGACGAACAGATCGCCGATCTCCTGAAGTCGATGCTCGACCTGCATCCTGGAAGCTTCCGAGGGCCGACATATCATTGCTTCTTCGGCTTGCTGGCATCCACCGGACTTCGATTCTCAGAAGCGGCGCGGTTGCTTCGTGAGGACGCCGATCTGGAAGCAGGCATGCTGACGATCCGTGAGACGAAGTTCGGAAAGACCCGCATCGTGCCGCTGCATCCGAGTACGACGCTGGCGCTTCGGCGATATGCGTCAATCCGTGACGATCACCCGGTCAGACGGGTAAGCAAATACTTCTTTACCGGAGACCTTGGCAGGGCCTTGATCCATGCTAACCCACACTTCTCCTTTATCCGCTGGACACGCCAGGCGGGACTGAGGCAGCCGGATGAGCGTGACGGTCCCAGGATTCACGATCTCCGCCACACCTTCGCCGTTCGAACGCTGCTGTCCTGGTACCGGGATTGTGAGGACGTTGAGCGGCGATTGCCTGAGCTTTCGACCTATCTCGGGCACAATCATGTCAGCGCCACCTATTGGTATCTTACCGCGCATCCCGATCTGCTGGATCAAGCAAGACTTCGCCTCGACGCAAGGTGGGAGATGGCAGAATGACCAACCCGCTACCTCGACTGATCGAACGCTTCTTTGGGCAGCGCCTTGCTCGCCAGCGCAACGTGAGCCCACATACGATTGCCTCCTATCGCGACACATTCAAGCTCTTCCTGAAGTTCGCACATCGTCGAACCGGCAAATTTCCGTCTGATCTTCGACTGGAGGATTTCGATGCGGAGCTGGTTGTCGCGTTCCTTGATGATCTGGACTCCGAACGCCACGCCAGCCCTGCGACCTATAACCTACGGCTGACGGCAATCCGGTCCTTCTTCCGCTTCCTGGCCTTCGAGGAACCAGCATATAGTGGGCAGATACAGCGCATCCTTGCGATCCCAGGGAAGATCGGGTCGAAGCGGGAAGTGCAATTTCTCACCCGTAGCGAGATCGAAGCGATCCTCTCGGCTCCTGATCGACGAACCTGGGTTGGGCGTCGTGATTATGTTTTGATGCTGACAGCCGTGCAGACAGGGATGCGCCTCTCCGAGCTAGTGGGCCTTGATCGAAGTGCCGTCACCATTGGCACAGGGGCGCACATCCGGTGTTTCGGGAAGGGACGCAAGGAACGCACTACGCCGATAACCAGAATGCTCAATGTTACGCTCAAGGCCTGGTTGGACGAGCCACCGGTTGGGAACGGCAATGCTCTTTTCCCGACCGTTCACGGCGGGCGGATGAGCCCTGATGCCGTTCAGTATCTTCTGGCAAAATACGTGTTGACGGCGTCGAAGGGCTGCTCGTCGTTACGATCAAAGCGGATATCACCCCATGTCCTTCGACATAGCGCGGCGATGGAGTTGCTGGATGCCGGTGTCGACAGCACGGTGATCTCATTGTGGCTCGGCCATGAGTCCACGCGGTCCACACAGCCGTACTTACATGCCCACCTGGCAATCAAGGAGGTCGCTCTAGCCAAGATCGACCCGTTCAATGGACAATTGCCTGGCCGGTTCAGGGCTGGCGACGAGCTATTGGCGTTTCTTGACAAACTTTGATCCCTGCCAAAGCTATTGACATCGCGGTGAGGGCCGCGATGTCACGCCGAGCGCACCAAACATCGAGGAACGTTCACTAGGCAGTAGAGCGCCATTTGCAGACATCTGAACTCACGATAGTGTTGAGCGATGACAAGCGAAGCATCCGACGAAAGAACCGAAGCGAACCGCCATGCTTGGAACGCTCAACGATTTGACGCGTGGCTATCGGCGTTTGGTAGCCCGGAGGCCGAGGCGCGGAGAATTGTTGCTGAACCGGGGCAGGTTCTCCGGCGACTCCTGCCATATCTTGGGGAGGTTGCGGGCAAGCGCATCTGCAATGTGCAAGGCTCGCATGGACGCGTTGCGGTCGCCCTGGCCCATCTGGGCGCGGATGTTCTTGTGATCGATTTTGCAGAAGACAACAGGCGCTTTGCTCTTGAACTCGCAGCATGTGCGGGTGTGGTTATCGATTATGCTCTCTGTGATGTCCTGAAGGCAGATGGACTCGGCCGAAATCGCCAATTCGACGTCTTGGTGCTTGAGCTTGGCATTCTTCACTACCACCAAGACTTAAACCGCTTTTTCCAAGTGATGCGAGAGCTTGCGACAGATGGTGGCACTCTCCTTTTGAATGAATTTCATCCCATTCAACGCAAACTGTACTGGCCAGAAGGCCCGCACCACTACTTCCAGACGGACCTGATCGAGGCGGACGTTCCGAACCCCGCCCAAGACGGCGAAAGTCTCGGGAGGTGTATGTACCGGTTCTGGACTTTGGGAGAGATCGTGACTGCAGCCGTAAACGCGGGGTTTAGGATTGCAAGGCTCGACGAGCATCCCGATTGGAAAGACCCAACTATTCCCGGCTCCTTTACAATGCTGGCCGAAGCGTGAGCCGATGCCATGACCGGTTCGGGCCGAGCCTGGTCTTCCAACGCCTTCAAACTATGCCGAGCTTTTGATCCTGGATTACCGGAAATCTCGGGCTTTAGGGAATGGGCTCGGCATAGTATCGGGCTCGGGATAAGTCCCCGATTTGCACATCGATACGCTGAAGGTGAAAAGCCGGAATTTTCACTAATTCGCTCTAAGTCATTCCGCTTTTGGTGGGTCAGAAGATCGTTTTCCGCTCGATCTAACCGAGATGCTAACCCGAAAACGGCGGGGAAGAAGACGCCGCCCCTCCGTGTAGAGCGTTTCTGGGTTTGCGATCGCGGCAGGCAGTTAAAGCCACAAACGATGTTCTGACGTACGTCGCCAGTCCAGAAACATTATTTGCTCAGCATTCCACGACGTTCACTGCCAAGCCACCAAGGCTAGTCTCTTTATATCTCTCGTTCATGTCTCGGCCCGTCTGCCGCATAGTCTCGATACAGGCATCCAGTGGCACGAAATGCGTCCCGTCGCCCTTAATCGCAAGTGATGCCGCAGTGACTGCCTTCACCGCCCCGAGAGCATTTCGCTCAATACAGGGCACCTGCACCAGACCTGCGATAGGATCACATGTCATTCCCAAGTGATGTTCGAGGGCGATCTCCGCCGCATTTTCGATCTGCTGCGAAGTACCTCCCATGACAGCAGCCAGTCCCGCAGCTGCCATCGCCGAGGCCGACCCCACCTCGCCTTGGCAGCCGACTTCGGCCCCCGAAATCGACGCTTTATGTTTGATGATCCCGCCGATAGCAGCGGACGCAAGCAGAAAATTGTGAACACCTTTGTCGTCCGCGTCATCGTGGAAGTGCATGTAGTATCGCAGCACAGCGGGCACCACGCCAGCAGCACCGTTTGTCGGAGCCGTCACTACACGGCCTCCAGCGGCGTTCTCTTCATTGACCGCGATGGCGTATACAGAGAGCCAGTCGTTGGCGACGAGGGGATTCAGTAGGTTGCGCTTGGTGTCGTCGTTGAGGCGTTCGAACAGAATCCGGGCGCGACGTCGAACCTTGAGGCCACCAGGCATAATGCCTTCCTGAGTGAGACCACGGTCGATACAGGACGTCATCGCATGCCAGATCGCATCGAGACCTCTATTCAATTCTTCGGATGACATGAAGACTTCTTCGTTCGCGCGCTTCATGTCGGCGATCGACAGTCCGCTCGAGTGCGCCATCAGTAGCATTTCATCGGCGGAGGCGAATGGAAATGGGACTTTCGTTTCAGACTCGTGCGATTTCCCGTCCTTGCTGGAGTTCAGCTCATCCTCCGACAGTACAAAGCCTCCGCCGATCGAATAATAGACGCGGCGCAAAAGAAGGCGATCGTCTCCGTCCCGCGCCTCGAACGCCATGCCATTGGCGTGTCCCGGCAGAGCAGTCTTTCGGTCCATGACCAGGTCGAGATCCGGATCGAAAACATACTCGGGGTGACCCGGAGGCGCCACCCGCTTGCTTTCACGCACCCATTTGTCGATCGATGACATCTCGTCGGGATCAATTGTAGAAGGAAGCAGGCCGCACAATCCGAAAACCACGGCTCTGTCAGTGGCATGGCCGACGCCCGTGAACGCCAGCGACCCATGCAGAGACGCGCTCAATCTACGGACCTTCGCGTCCCTGTAGCGGGGCCAGTCGCCGTTCTTCACTTCGTCAAGAAAACGGGCTGCCGCCGTCATCGGCCCCATGGTGTGGGAGCTCGATGGACCGATTCCAATTTTGTAAAGGTCGAACACCGAAAGAAACAACAGCCGCCTCGCCAGGATTGAGTTTCCCATAGACCGAGCAGCGAAGTGCCCAAAAAAAGAGAAGAGCCGGCTATTAGCCGGCTCTTCGTCAATCAGCCTGCGAAATAGCCAAACGTGACAGTCGGTTCGGCCGCGGTCTCGACCCAAATGCTCTTGGTCTGCGTATACGCAAGTAGCGCGTCCCTACCGCTTGAGCGGCCATAGCCACTCTTGCCGAAACCGCCGAAGGGCGACATCACACTGATGGTCTTGTAACCGTTGATCCAGAACGTCCCCGCGCGAACCTGCGAAGCTACACGGTGCGCGCGCGCAACGTTCTGCGTCCAAACAGCCCCCGCCAGTCCGTATGGATTGTTGTTGGCTAAGGCGATCGCTTCTTCCTCTGTGTCGAACGGCGTCACGCCTACAACCGGTCCGAAGACCTCCTCCTTCGAGATTGTCGCATCGGGAGAGACGTTGTCCAGGATGGTCGGCGCGAAATAGTAGCCGCCCGTCTCCTCAAGCTGCTCGGGCTTGCGACCGCCGGTCGCCAGATGCGCGCCTTCACCGATACCCTGCTGAACCATCTCGCTGATCTTGTTCCATTGGCGGAGATTGTTGATCGGGCCGATCTGCGTCGTATCGAGATAGGGATCGCCGACGGGAATCTTCTCCGTTGCCGCCGCATAGCGTTCGACGAACTGTTGGTGGATGGAACGATGCACGAGCAGCCTCGAGCCCGCAACGCAACTTTGTCCCGCACCGCCGAAGATCGCTGACTGAGCCCCAAGGATAGCTCGGTCGATATCCGCATCGCCGAAAACGATGTTGGCCGATTTGCCGCCGAGCTCAAGAATACACGGCACCACGTTCCTGGCTGCCGCCGCCGCGATCAGCGATCCGGCATGGGCAGATCCGACGAACACGACGATGCCCGTCTTGGCGTGAGTTACCGCTGCTTGACCTGCGGTCACACCCTGCCCGGCGATAACGTTCACCAGACCTCGAGGCGCCCCGCCCTGTTCGCAGAGGAGCCCCAGAATGATGGTGCTGAGGGGCGTCAACTCGGACGGCTTGATGACGACGGCGTTGCCTGCGCAGATGGCGGGAGCGATCTGCCATCCGCCGGTGTTCAACGGTGCGTTCCAGGGCGTGATCTGTACGACGACACCGATCGGTTCCTGGCGCGTATAGTTGAGGTGAGATGTAGGGACGGGAATGACGTCGCCATGCAGCTTGTCGCACCATCCGGCGTAATATTCGAACATTTCCGCGACCTTGACGACTTCGCCACGGATGTCACGGATCGGCCGGCCGGCGGACCGGCTTTCGATTTCAGCGATCTCGGCGGAACGTTCGCGGATCTTGCGCGCGATCTCGTTCATCACCCGCCCACGACCGGATGCAGTAAGCTTCATCCATTCACGCTGCGCGTTGGCGGCGGCGTCCATGGCGCCGTCGATCACCGACTTGTCGGCGTCTTTGAACGTCGCGAACGGTTTGCCACTTGACGGATCGGTCAAGGTCAGTGCTTCACCCGAACCAAGGACTATCTCGCCGTTGACGAAGCTGCCGATCTCCTCCGTCACGACGAAACCGTTGAGGATTTCGCGGATGCGCGGACCCGGATCGCTGATGATATCTACGCCCATAACATCTGTCCTTAGTTTGAAGAGGGTTGGAAAGCGCCCATGCGCGTAAAGTCGTCAGTGTCCTTTAGGTCCGTCGATGTGGACCAAAGCTTCGCGACGAGCTCGGCCATCGGCAGGTCGGCGCCCGTCCGGGCCGCCAGTTCGCTCGCAAGACGGACGTCCTTGCGCATCAGCCCCATTGAAAACCCGCTATCGAACTTGTCCGACATGATCCAGGTGGGGAAATGCACTTCGCTGATCATCGACCGCCCCGAGGCCGCGTTGAGGACGCGCAGCGCGGCCTCGGGATCGATCCCGGCTGCCAAGGCGAGCTTCAGACCTTCGCTGGTCGTGAGCATATGCGCTGCGGCGAGCAGATTGTTGACGAGCTTTGCGACATTGCCGGCACCGCTCGATCCGACGTGCAGCGCCTTTGCCGCCATGGCTTCGATGGCGGGCCTCGCGAGAGCGACGTCTTCGTCGGTGCCACCGATCATCATCGTCAGCTTGCCGGACGCAGCGCCGGATGGTCCGCCGCTGACGGGCGCGTCCAGAAAGCCGTGACCAAGCGAGGCGAGCTTCGCCGCCAGCTCACGGCTCACATCAGGCTCTGAGGTCGACGTGTCGATGATGATGACCCGCTGACCGTTTCGGTTCTTCAGGCCTTCGATCTGTTCGTTCACCACGCCGGCGACGTCCTTGGCTGTCGGCAGCGAGAATACGAGGAAGGTGCTTTCCTTGAAGGCATCACCGATGGCATCGACCGGGACAACGCCTGATTTCTGAGCCAGCGCCTTTCGGCCATCCGACAGGTCGAAACCGAGTGTTCGAAAACCCTTTCCCGCGAGTGTCTGAGCCATACCGAGGCCCATACTGCCGAGACCAATAACTCCCACCGTTTCCTGCTTCGTATCCGACATTGGTCGAACTCCTTTATCTTCCGTTCCGATGCCACGTCGCATCGGTTGACGATCATTTCGGGAGTGACGTTCTCATCAAATTAGGCGGCTCGGTAGTGAGATGTCCGGGAACAATGCGTTGCGGGTGCAGCAACGCCCATCAGGCTTTGAATGCAGTCATTTCAGCGGCGAGGTATCCTGCCAGCCGATCCACCGAGGTGGGCAGGCGACGACGCGCCTTGACCATCAGGTGGGCACTGGCTTCAGAAAGAAGCGGATCGCTGAGCTCGACAACACCGAGCGCCGACCGCAAGAGCTCGGTAGATACGGCGAACCTCGGGAGGAACGTAACGCCGAGGCCTGCGGTCACGAATCTGCGCAGGACGTCGATTGACGGGGTGTCGATCAAAGGCGCGACGGCCACGCCGCTATCCGCGGCTACGCGCCCGACCAGCTGAGTGACCCCATGCCCTTTGCTGAGCAAGGCATATTGAGCACTCGCAAGACACTCTTCGAGCGACACCTGCGGTCTGCTCAACAGGCGATGGCCCAGAGGAGCGACAAGGCAAAGCGGCTGTCGGGAAATAGCAAGAGAGCGGATGCGAGTATCGATGACCGGATTGTAGGCGATCCCGATGTCCGTATCGCCGTTGGCCACACTGTCGAGAACGTTCTCGGTACTTCCCAACTGTACGCCATACCTGATGGTTGGATACACCGTCACGAATGACTTCAGCCCATGTTCAATCATGTCCCCGAGAAAGCCTTCGCCGCAACACAGCCGTATGCGGCCTTGCTGAACACCACGCAATTGGTCAAGTTGCTCCGACAGGAGACCATTGTCTTCGAGAACCCGTTTGCCGTGTTCAAACACCAGCTCTCCGGCGTCGGTCAGCCCCACGCCCCGGCTTGTCCTGTCAAATAGAAGGAGGCCGATGTCCTTCTCAGTGTCGGCGATCTGCCGGCTGACGACGGACGGGGCCACGTTGAGATGTTCCGCCGCGCTGCGGATTGAACCGAAGCGAACGACAGCCATAAACATCCGCAGCGCTTTGGCATCAAGGGTCTCCATCAAGGCATCCTGTGACAGAGGACATCTACTGTCAACGCGCGTTGCTGCTGGAGCAACACCCAGAGACCCGCTATATCGCCTTGAGCTGGCTATCGACGAGCGAGACCCACATCTCGGTCCCCAAGGGTAGGAGGTCGTCGTTGAAGTCGAAATATCCCGAGTGAAGCCCCGGATTTTTGCCTGGCCTTCGAGCGCCAAGCCAGAAGTAGCATCCTGGCTTTTCGCGGAGCATGAAGGCGAAATCTTCCGCAGCCATGCTCGGCAGCGCATCTGCGACGTTGATTCCCGGCATCGTGGATGCAATATTCCTGACGATCTCAGCGCATCGCGGATCGTTAATTGTGGCGGGATATCTGAAGAGATGATCCACCTTTGCCGTGCAATCGAAGCCCGCCGCGACCGACATCGCCAGAGAACGGATACGCGCCTCTATTTTCGCGCCGACGTCTTCCTCGAACCATCGGGTCGTTCCGCGTATGACAACATCCTCCGGGATCACGTTCCAGGCATCGCCTCCGTGAATCTGGGTCGCGGAGATGACTGCGGACTGCAGGGGTGAGACATTCCTGCTCGCAATGCTCTGAAGCGCGGATACGAGGTGCGATGCCGCCACGATCGGATCCGCACCTTCATGCGGCATTGCTCCATGGGCGCCACGGCCCTTTATCTTGATCTCGAACGTCCCGAAGGCCGCCATCATCTGGTCATCCCTGGCCACGCATTGGCCGAGCTCCAGTGCCGGCCAATTGTGAAGGGCGTAGATGCTGTCCATCGGGAAGTCCCGGAACAGACCGTCCTCGACCATCGCCCTACCACCGCCTTCGTTCTCTTCGGCGGGCTGGAAGATGAAATGCACTGTGCCGTCGAAGTTCAGTCGGCTACAGGTGCGTGCGGCGGCAAGCGCCATGGAGACATGGCCGTCATGGCCACAAGCATGCATGATGCCGGGCGTGCGGGAGGCATAGGAAAGTCCGGTCTGCTCCGAAATCGGAAGAGCGTCGATGTCCGCGCGGATGCCGATTGCCTTAGATGAGGTGCCTTGGCTGAGCGTTCCAACCAAGCCGGTTTTCCCGTAGCCTGTCCGGACGGAATAGCCCCACTCGACAAGACGGGCCGCGATAAAGCCTGCCGTCTCATGTTCCTCGAAGCCCAGTTCGGGGATTTGGTGCAGATGATGCCGCCATTTGACCGCCTCATCGATTTCCTCGCTTGGAACGCACTGTTGCATCGGGGTCTCCTGAAATGGGATGCGGCCGTCTCAGAGGACAGCCGCATTTGGTTCTATTGGCCGCCGATGCGCAGAGTGATATCCGCGATAACGACCGAGCCCAGATACGTCCCCAACATCACGCAGATCGCGACGATGACGATCTTCCATCCAGACTTCCTCGCAATGTCGAACTCGCCTTTGGTAAGGGCAAGACCGCCATATGCCAGCGCGGGCGTCGCAAGCGCCAGGAAGTTCATAACTTCCACCTGCGCCAGAACCCAGGCCGAGCCTGGAATGCCAGGGATGGTCACGAGAATGGCAAGCAGCGACGTCCATGCCACGCTTGGGAGGTAGAATGGAACAAAACGGGCAAGCAGAAGACCTGCGACCGAGACGATGTAGAGGACGGCCATGCCTGGCAAAGCAGTAAGCGGGTCGGCACCCGTGGCCACCCAATTGGAAACAAGACCGATCGCCGATGCGATCAGCAGGAGACCTGAATACCTGATCACGTCGATCTTGCGCTCGTCTTCGCCGTCCGCAGGCAAACTGTGCTCGACTGACGAGCTCTGGGCTGAATTCGTGCTCATATCTTCTCTCCTGTCAGCGCGACGTTGGCGGGGTCCTGTGGGCGCGATTTCCTGTAGAGCCACTCCGTCAGGGGAAGGGCTACGAATAGACCGACGTAGAGACCCGTCGCATAGGTGAGGATGTTGCTGGCGGCAGCGAGCGCCAGGATGAGGTCCTTGTTCTCGGGCATGACAGAGACAAGCCCGCCTGTGCAGGCTGCCAGCATGCTGCCTGAGCCGACGCCGCAGGACATCGCGAGGGCGCGATAGTCGAACCATCCCAGCGCGTGGACAAGTGGCGGCATGATCGCGAATACGAACGTACCGATCAGCGTGCCGGTGGCGTAGACACCCATCGCGCCTGCGCCCTCGGGGCTATTCAGACCGTAACGATCAGCGATCAGGGCAAGGTTCGGTTCGCGGTCGATCGAGTAGGTTGCGCCAATTGCCTCGCGCCCCATGCGCATGAGAAAAACCGCTACGGGGAATGCAATGAGGATCGTCCCGAGATTTCCGATCTCCTGCAGGACGAGCGCCGGGCCGGCCTCGATGATTTTCTCGATCTGGGGCCCGACTGTCGTTCCGAATTTCGCGATGAAGGGCATGATCGCGATTGTGATCATAGTGCCCGAAAGTTTGACTGCGCCCGGCGGGACAAGCGTAGCGGTTTTCTTTAGGATGTGTGGGTTGAGCGCGATGCCCATGGCGAATGCGTAGAGGATGGGTAGGAACACGACCGTTCCGATACCGATCGGAACCTTCCGGACCCCGATAATCTCCGCAACTACGACGATGGCCAGGACTATGCCGTGAAGCCACCAGCTACCTGCCGATATTGAAGCTCTATTCATTTTTTCTTCCTCTGGTCGGTCGCGCACCAGTTGTTTTTCTTGTCGTGCGTCGCCGCAGAGTATGAAGTGAGTAGAGGCAATTTGTAGTCCGAGCATGGGGAACGATGCGTTGCTGGTTCAGCAACACATCTGCACAACTGCAAGCGGACCGATCCCGCGTTCTGAACCGCTACACAGCAATCGCCCCAATGGCGTTCGGTGACGTCATGGGCATATTTTCCGCTCCCTTGCGCAAGGCCTCCACAACGATCTTTACGGCCGGCCTTCGTGACTCCCCTTTGCGGATAGCAAGCAGTATGGAGCGCTTGATCGGTGGGTTGAACTGGCGGGTAACCAACTCCGCGCCGTGGAGTAAAGTCCGTATTTGAGGCAGGACGGAGATCGCGCAGCGACTAGCAACCATTGCTGAGATCACGTCAAATGCGTCGAACCTTCCTATTATCTTCGGCGTAAATCCACGCGCTTCGCACATTGCAAAGATGATGTCCGAAAAGGTGTTCGGGCGAGTGTCAATGGCCCAGAATTCATCCTTCAAGTCTGTCAGCTTCAGCTTCTCTTTGTCAGCCAAAGGATGAGACTTATGGAGAACGGCGACGATGCGATCATCGTAGATCGGAAAGACTTCCAAGTTTTCGGGGTTTTTGTCCTCTTTTAAGGTCAGGTCATCGATAATAGCTAAATCGACCTGCCAGCTTCGCAGTGACGCCAAGCTCACCAACGGTTCCATTTCGACCGCCGATACGATCAGCGCTGGATAGTCTAGTTGAAGCTGCCGAATTGTCGGCGGCAGCAAACTTGCCGCGATCGACGGAAATGACGACAGCGTTAGCTCTCCGGCGACAATGCGTTTCATTTCAGCAAGGTCTGTCCTCGCCTCTTCCAAGACCGTCAACATGCGTTCTGCGTGTTGCACCAAGACCTGTCCCGCCGGTGTAATGCCAACGCCACGCCCTCGTCGCTCCACCAGTGTTGCTCCTACCTCCTCTTCAAGAAGGGAAATCTGCTGGGAGACGGCCGACGGGGAGATTCCTATCGCGTCAGAGACAGCGGCCATAGTGCCCCTGATTGCAAGTTCTCGGAGCGTTTTGAGCCTCTGAAAGTCCATATTTTAGGCGATCCTGTTGAAGTCATTGCATCATTCGTGAGCACAAACACAATTCAACACTTTTGCTTACGAATAACATTAAATCATTTAACTAGACTTATGCAAATCCGTCAACTTACCATTAAGTTAATGCAGGCGTCCGCCTACGAAAAAGAAGAGACGCAGAACAAGAATTAGCGCTTGCAGCCGACCATTATCGTAACCGGACAATCCGGAAGAAAGGGGAACTACATGAAAATCGCTATCTCACTGGCTGCCGCTGCTATTTCTCTTATGGTTGGAGCGCCCGCAAGCGCAACTGTGTTGGACACAGTCAAGCAGCGCGGAACTCTCAACTGCGGTACCGACAATACTGCGCCTGGCTTCGGCTATCTAAATACCAAGACCGGAAAAATGGAGGGCTTCGACGTCGACTTCTGCCGCGCAATCGCCGCAGGCGTGCTCGGCGATGCCAGCAAGGTGAACTTTGTCACGGTGACCGACAAGAGCCGTTTCACCGCGCTTCAGACCGGACAGGTCGACGTTGTCTTTGCCCATACGACCGTCAAACCTGCTCGCGAGTCCGCCATCACTATCGACTTCCTACCCATTACCTTCTGGGATGGTACGGGCATCATGGTCAAAACGGCGTCGAAGGTCGCGAAAGTCGACGAGCTCGAGGGAGCCAATCTCTGCACAACGCAGGGCTCGGGCACTGAGGCCACGATCGCAAATCTCCTCAAGGCAAAGGGTTGGAAGAACCAGGTTCTAACCTACGAAAACCTCGAGAAGCTCTTCGGCGCGCTAAGCAGCGGTCGTTGTGATGCAATGCTCACCGACAAGTCGGCTCTGGCCGCATGGCGCGGCAATTCCGCCAAGCCGGATGACTTCTTCATCCTTCCGGAAATCCTTGAGAAGTCGCCCTTCGCTGGCTTCGTTGTCGCCAATGATTCCCGCTGGAGGAATGCTCTTCGCTGGATCACGTTTGCCATGATCCAGGCCGAAGAAGATGGTCTCACCTCGGACAAGATCGACGAAGCCAAGAAGTCTTCCGATCCCAAAATGAAGAAGTTCCTCGGCGTCGAGGGTACGTTCGGAGCCGATTTCGGTATCCCGGCCGACTTCGTTGCACAGGTCATCAAACAGGTCGGCAACTACGGCGAAGTCTATGACCACAATCTTGGTCCAAAGACGCCTTTTTACATCGACCGCAAAGGTACGCCAAATGCACTTGGAAAAGATGGCGGTGCGATGATTTCGCCGCTCTGGAACTAAGACTCTCTCCGCGCGGCTGGCTTGTGGCCGGTCGCGCTTTCCGCCCGCCTGCTGAAATGGAGCGTCTGATGATCGTCGCAAGCTCACTCCCGGTCTCCGATCCGCTTGATCGGCAAAATCTGAGGGCGCGTGCCCTCCGCAAGAAATTTGTTCAGATTGCGATTGTCGTTGCGGTGCTTTTGGTCCTCATCGCGTTCGGCTACGCGATCAGGTCCAACCTGGCAGCGCGCGGAATCGCCTTCAGCTTCAACTACCTATCGACCAGTGCGGGTTTCGAAATCAGTGAGGGCCTGACCTACAATTTCACCGATCCTTTTGGACTGGTTAGCTTTTCGTCCGAGATGACAAATGCGCAGGCTTTGGTGGCCGGCCTTTTTAACACGCTAAAAGTTGCAATTCTGGCCATTATTTTCGCCACGACGATTGGCATCCTCCTTGGAGTTGGCAGGCTTTCGACGAATTGGCTCATCCGCCAGATCTGTTTCTATTTCGTCGAGTTCGTGCGCAATACGCCACTCCTGATCCAACTTACATTCTGGTACGTGGCAGTTGTTCTCCAGTTTCCTCCGATGGCCGAAGCGCCGCATCTCCTCGGCGCCGTCATCAGCCAGCAGGGGCTCTGGGTGCCTTCCATCGTTGCTTCTGAGAATGCCAGCAGCCTCACCATATTTTTGCTGCTTCTGGCTGCCGTCATGGGCGTGTATGCTTTACTCGACCGGAAAAGAAACCACCGCATCGGCTGTCTGACCATCGCCGCGCTGCTCATCGTCGGCACCCTATATCTCGGGTTTCCATTGTCCTTGGAACTACCTGAGGTAGGGCGCTTCAGGGCAACGGGTGGAGTAGCACTTACGCCGGAATTTGCTGCGATACTGATCGCCATCACCATAAACAGCTCGGCCTATCTGGGTGAGGTCGTGCGTGGAGCGATCGAAAATCTCTCGAAAGGGCAGTGGGAGGCAGCCGGCTCGTTGGGCTTTTCCCGGCACGACACGATTAGGGATATCGTTCTTCCTCAGGTTTTCCGTGTCGTTCTCCCCTCATTCGGAAATCAATACATAGGGCTGGCGAAGAATACGTCGCTCGGTATTGCAATAGGCTTTCCCGATCTCTTCAACATCTATGGCACCGTCGCCAACCAAACGGGTAGAAGCCTGGAGGGGGTCATTATCGTCATGCTCGTCTACCTGCTGATGAGCCTCTCGATCAGTGTAGTCGTCAATGTGCTCAACAACAGGCTCGAAATTCCGGGGGTACGATGATGACCGCTGAAAATACATTGAAGTGGCTCCGATTTAACCTGTTCGCCAAGCCTTTTGACACAGCGCTTACGCTCGTCGTCGTTCCGACGATGATTTGGGTCGTGTATTCGTTTTTGTATTGGGTTCTGGCGATAGCCGATTGGACCGTAATCCAAACGAGCGCCAAAGTTCTGATGACCGGCGTGTTCCCTGCCGATCAACTCTGGCGAGCCTGGGTGGCGGCAGGAACGCTGGGCATTATCTTCGGTCTCGCATGCGGGACAGCCATGCCGATCAATCGAAAACGCATGATCATTGCGTTGCTTGGCGCTGTCGCAATCATCCTGCTCGCGGCTAGCGTGTCGACAGAAGCAGCGGTAGCCACAGTGGTCGTGACCGTCGCTTTCGAGGCCGTCTGGATCGCGGCAAGCCGTGTCTCGTCGCTTCGCGCCCATACTGGAAAAATATCGACGGCCTTGCTTGGTTTGGTCGTCATTATCCTTACACCAGTAGGGCCATCGAACTGGGGCGGCTTGTTGCTGTCGGTCCTTTTGACGATCTTCTCCGCCGCTCTGACCATTCCTATCGGCATTCTCCTCGCGTTCGGCCGGCAAAGTAAAGTGGGGAGCATTCGGACCCTTTCGACCGGATACATTGAGTTGATGCGTGCAGTTCCGCTCATTCTGATCGTGTACTGGATCTGGATCTCGCTCCCGTTGTTGCTTCCATCCTGGCAAGTGCCGGACGTGATCAGAGGCTTGTTAGGCTTCGTGGTGTTCTATTCTGCCTACGCGGCGGAATACATTCGAAGCGGTCTGCAAGCTGTGCCGCGCGGTCAGGTCGAAGCCGCCGAAGCACTTGGCTTCAGCGACGGGGACGTAAAGCGCCTAATTATTCTGCCCCAAGCAATGCGTGTCGCCCTGCCGGGTCTCGTGGGGAACGTGCTCGACATTTTCAACTACGCCCCACTCGTTTTCATCATCGGTCTGACCGACTTCCTGCGGGCGGGACAGATGATCCTCGCGAACCCTCAAAACAGCGGCCAAACATATGAAATCTATGTCTTTCTGTTCGTCGCTTATTTCACGATTGGAAGCGTCATCACCTTCATGGCGCGAAGGCTCGAACAGCATCTTGGAAAAGGAGCCCAAAAATGAACGGATCGCACATTCCGAGCGCGTCCGCACCGATCGTCCAGATCGAGCGCTTGAACAAATTCTACGGTCACTTTCATGTTCTCAAGGATGTGGATCTGTCTGTTTCTCGCGGTGAGGTCATTGTCGTCATCGGCGCAAGTGGCTCCGGCAAGTCTACATTGATCCGCTGCGTCAACGGACTTGAGCAATACCAAGGCGGCAATCTCGTCGTCGACGGATTCCGCATGCCGCTCGCCGAGGAACGCGCTGTTGGGGACGACAAGGCTCTGCAGGACATCCGAAAAGGCGTTGGAATGGTTTTCCAGCAGTTCAATCTGTTTCCGCACATGACCGTTCTCGAAAACATTGCCTTGCCGCCGATCCGAGTCCGGAAGCAACCGCGCGCGGCAGCTGAGGAAAAAGCGATGCGATTGCTGGACCGGGTAGGGCTAAAGGATCAGGCGCTAAAATATCCGGCCGCGCTTTCCGGTGGACAGCAACAGCGCGTCGCGATCGCTCGATCGCTCGCCATGGATCCCTACATCATGTTGTTCGACGAGCCGACCTCCGCGCTCGACCCGGAGATGGTTGGCGAGGTTCTCGATGTGATGCGCGAACTCGCTTCCGAAGGCATGACAATGATGATCGTGACCCACGAAATGGGCTTTGCCCGGGAAGTTGCAGATCGCGTCGTTTACATCGACCATGGCCGGATAACGGAGATCGGAGAGCCCAATAGTTTCTTCGATAATCCTCAAAATGAAAGAACGAAGACATTCTTGTCTCGCGTTCTCAAACATTAGTTCGGAGGAAATTGGATGTTGGATCAGGCCCAAAACAGTTTGGGCGGTGTCACTGCACGCCGAGGAAAAGACTACCTTTTACAGCAGGCGCAAAAGCTTTTTGCGAGGGAAGCTGCACTTAAACAGGCTTTCTCTTATGACCCGTTCAAGCTTGAATCCGATGGCGAACTCGTTGCTCACGTCCTCGCGGGCTGCCTGCCGGAGGGTGGCGCTCGCAAATCGGTCCTCGATGCCGCGTTGGAAGTGTTCACCACAGACTCGGCAGCTTTGTCCTCTGCGCTTGCTGACATTTACACCACGGCGGCGAAGGATCTCGATCCTGGCGGCGAAATCGCCACCCTTCATTTCGCCAACGGTCTCCATGGTCTACTTTCGTACCGGGTTACCCGTTCGCTTCTGCTAGGCGGGAGGCGAGAATTGGCCTTTGCCATCAAAGGGCACACTGGTCGCTCATTTGGGTGTGACATCCAGCCGGAAGCTCAGTTGGGCGAGGGACTCTGGTTCGATCACGGGCTCGGCATCGTCATCGGGCAAACGTCAGTCGTCGAAGACGACGTTTCCATGTGGCACGGCGTAACTCTCGGTAGCAGCTTTAATACTCGCGAGGGGCCGAGACATCCGACCGTGCGGCAAGGAGCAGTCATTGGTGCGGGCGCGACTATCCTCGGCGGCATCGTGGTCGGCAAAGGATCTATCGTGGCGGCTGGCTCTGTTGTGACGAAAGATGTGCCTGACGGCGCGACGGTCGCGGGCGTCCCAGCGCAAATCAAGGTAAGAAACGCGTCTTCTTTTACCGGTTTCAGCTTGTCAGTTCAGGAGCGTCGTTCATGATAAACGTACTTGGAATCGACCATCCCCTGGTGTGTGTCAGAGATCTTCCAACGACGAGAGAGCTTTACGGCCAACTTGGCTTTCGGATGAAAGGGATTGGAAAACATCCGTGGGGGACATCGACCTGTGCGATCATCTTCAAGAATTCGCTTCTTGAACTGATGGGGATCTACGACACTTCCCTTCTCGACAGCTATCCTGCAGGCAATTTTCGTTTTGGCCGTTTCGTCCATGAGGCCATCGAGGAGCGGGAAGGTGTGGCCCTCACGGCGTTATACAGCGACGATGCCGAGAGAGATGCGGCCGCTGTTGAAGCCCGTGGTGGAGTATGCCAAGGGACGATCGAGTTCGGCCGTGATGTCGTCCTCGTCGATGGCACGCCAGACAGGACCAGCACTACACTCAAAATTCTTGAAAATGAACAGTTGCCTCGGCTGTCAAATTTCGCATGCCAACAGCATAAGCGCCATTTGATTGAATTCCCCGAATGGATGGATCACCCCAACTCTGCTTACGGGTTCACGTCGGTCTCGATCCTGGCGGAAAAGCCACAGCAAAAGGGTGTTCTTGACTGGCTTTCTACTATTCACGGCCATGACCGCGTCAGCCAAACAGAGTTCGGCTTCTCCGCCCAAACTGGTAACGGTGAATTCTTGGTAATGGATCGGGAAAGCGCCAGTGAAAGGTACGGACGTTTGCCTGACGCCATCGTCACGCCGGACAAACCCTACCAGTTCGCGTTGGACCTAAAGGTTCGTTCGATGGAGGCGCTTAATGCTTGTCTCGCGACGTCGCCGGTTGCTCCCCGTCGGGTCGGTGAGCGCGCCGTTTTAAGCGATGCCGCCAGGCTCGGAGGGGTAATCCTGTCCTTTGTCGAGATCCCCGAAGATGAGTGATATGGAACCTACAGCCATCGGCGCGACTGGCGGTCGCGTCGTTGTCCTCGCCACAGGTGGCACCATTGCCCAAAACGGCCAGAGGCAAGCAACCCTGGGCGTTGAAGCGCTACTGCGCTCAAGTGGCCTCGATGGCGTGACCGAGGCCCACCAAATTCTTCAGCTCACCAGCCCGAACGTCCGTCCTTCGCATTGGATTTCAATAGCAAATGCGGTCTTATCCGCTATCGAGAGAGACGACGTGGATGGTGTGGTTGTAACCCATGGCACAGACACCATTGAAGAAACGGCCCTCTTCGTGGAACTCACATGCCCCACGGAAAAACCGATCGTTTTTACCGGTGCAATGCGGCCCGCGCACAGCCCAGAGAGTGACGGACCAGAGAACCTCCGAAATGCTGTCGCCCTTTGCCGTTCCCCTTCGGCTCGCTCAAAGGGTGTTCTGGTCGTCTTTAGCGGAGAGGTTCACGCCGCTCGGGACCTCACAAAAAGGGATAGCCAGAAGCTGAGTGCATTCGATAGCCCTAACATCGGCGCCGTCGGCACCATCTCTTTCGGACAGTTTGACAGAGACAGTGCGTTGTTACCTTTGCCGCATTTTCCCACTCCATCAGTTCTGCCAGAGGTTCACATTATCTATGGCTACGCGGGGCAGGATGCGAGCCTTGCGGAGTTTGTGAAGCACGCGCAGTATCCTGGACTGGTCATAGCAGGGACGGGTAGCGGCAGCGTTCCGGACAATCTCTTGCCCCTTCTCGCCGGCATGGCGCGGGACGGGGTATTGATCGTGCGCTCCTCCCGAACAGGCGCTGGCCGCGTCGATCGAAACGGCGAAGTGGACGACGATGCAGCTGGCTTCATCGCTGCGGGAACGCTAAATCCGCATAAGGCCCGAGTTCTTCTCATGCTCTGCCTGGCAAGTGGGTTGAACGCTGCCGAAACCCAAAAGATGTTCGAAGATTGTAGCACCGAAACCCCGGCATCAAGCTCAATCCGCGGGTGATCTCGTGCGATCTATCCTTTGTTTTGGAGATTCCAATACTTATGGCCTGAAGCCGAACGCGTATCCCTGGACACGAGATCGATGGGCTCCCGAGGACAGATGGCCGAACATTCTCGGGGCCAAGCTTGGCGTGCATATCATCTGCGAAGGCCTTCCAGGCCGTACCGCCGCGAGCATCAACAAGAACGCTCCCTATCTCGACGCTCTCCCCGCTGTGCCGCTCGTGATGGAAAGTCACTCTCCGATTGATCTCGTCATTGTAATGCTCTGCACGAACGATCTTCAAGCAACCTTCAGCTTGCGGCCAGAACACATCAAAATTGCCCTCGCAGCCGTAGTCAAGGCGGTGCAACGTTCCGACAGAGTCCTTGGGGTTGCTGCGCCAGAAGTGCTTGTCGTCGCACCTCCCCATGTAAACGAAATCGGCTTCCGAAGTGGAACCTTTTCCGGGGCGATGGAAAAATCGCTCGCGCTGGCATCGTATTTCGAGCCGATGGCGACCGCACTCGGCGCAAAGTTCATTGACGCGGCGGCGCATGTGAAAACCTCGCCCATCGATGGGATCCACATTGAGGTGGTTCAGCATCAGCTACTCGCGGCTGCGCTTGCGGAAGCGCTGTGATGGCATGACGAAGATATCGGACGAAGACTGAGCTCGGCCAAGCGGCTGAAGTGTTGCGCTTTGGGCAACGCTTCAGCCGACTTCAAGCACGCTGTTCAGAGAAAAAATACACATAATCGATGAACGTATCTTCATATGAAAGGCAATGCCGCGATGAGCAAAGTTCAACGAGGGAATATCTCCGAGTATCTGCCTGCTGACTGCATGAGCGGCAGCACGCTCTGGATTGGGGGGAAGTGGGAAGCCGCATCCGACGGCCGCACCTTTGACACCGTGGATCCAGCCACCGGCAACCCGATCATCAGCATTTCTCGCGCTGGGGCCGGGGATGTGCAACGTGCTGTCGATGCTGCGAAGATCGGCGCGAAGGTCTGGGCAGAACTTGATGGAATGCAACGCGCCGGCATTATGCGGAAGGCTGCAGAATTAATCCGTGAGCACCGACTGGCGCTCGGTGCTTTGGATTCTATCGACAGTGGGAAGGCGATCTCGGAAACGTCAGGTCGCAACACAGACGGTGCGGCTGGAATGTTCGATTTCTTCTCTGGAATCACGGACAAGATCCGTGGATCTGTGATCGACATGGGGCCCAAAAAGACTGGTCTGGTCGAGCGCGAACCCTACGGCGTAGTCGGGGCGATTTCACCGTGGAATTTCCCTATGACGAATGCGACGACTAAGATCGCCCCCATCCTCGCGTGTGGCAACGCGCTTATTCTCAAGCCGGCTGAGCAGACTCCGTTGTCGGCGCTCCTGCTGGCGCATCTTCTTGATCTCGCTGGCTTGCCAAAGGGAGTCTTCAACGTGATTACCGGCCTCGGTGCAGAAGCTGGCGCGGCCCTGGTCGAACATCCGGATGTGCCGAAGATCAGTTTTACAGGTTCGACTGCTACGGGACGGCGCATTGCGGCGGCAGCCGGCGAGCGACTAAAGTCCGTGACGCTTGAACTGGGCGGGAAATCTCCGTTCATTGTGTTCGACGACGCAGATTTGGACACCGCTGCGAGCGGCGCGGTCACGACCGTATTCATGAATCAGGGGCAGACATGCACCTCTTGCGCAAAGGTATTGGTCGCCCGTCCACTTCTCGCCGCCTTCATCGAGAAGTGCAAGGAACGCGTAGCAAAGATCAGCATCGGCGACCCGCTTGATCCATCCACCGATCTGGGCCCAATCGTCTCCCAGCAGCAACTCGACCGCGTCAATCGCCTGTTGTCGGAAGGCGTTGCTGCCGGGGCAACGAAGCTCGCACTTTCAGCCAAATACAGCCCGATGGTAGGCGGTTGCTTTATCGCTCCTCTGATTGTGACGGATCTCGATCCGGCAAGTTCGCTCGCGCGTGAAGAGATCTTTGGGCCAGTCATGTCGGTTTCTCCGTTCGACAATGACGAGGAGGCCTACGCGGCCGCCAACGACACGGAATACGGTCTAGCCGCATCTGTATGGACAAGCAGCCTTGCCCGCGCGGAAACCGCGCGTCGCGCGATCAACACGGGGATCGTCTGGATCAACTGCGTGCACACGCTTTCTTTGAACACCCCTGTACCTGGCCGCAAGTCCAGTGGCTTGGGTTCCGAATATGGCTGGGAAGCGGTCGACAACTATATGCGACTGAAGACGACGGTGACGATGTTCGGTGACTATAAAGGTCTTTTCTGATGCAGATTGGTAATTTGCTTCAGATCTTGGACGATCTCCTCGCCTTTCGGACAGTATCTTCCGAAAGCAATCTCGAATGCATCGACTATATAAAGGGAATTCTCGAAGGGTACGGCGCGCGTTGCGTCGTACAGCCCGACGAGACAGGAGGGAAGGCGAACCTGTTAGCCTCGATCGGACCGAACGTGCCTGGCGGCGTCGTATTGTCCGGTCACACCGATGTCGTTCCAGTCGAAGGCCAAACGTGGTCGTTTGATCCTTGGAAACTTACGCAAATAGACGGACGTCTCTACGGACGCGGCACGACCGATATGAAAGGCTTTGTTGCGCAAATGATCGTGGCCGCTGGCTTGGCGAAAAACAGGGCCTTATTACGTCCTCTGCATCTAGCGTTCAGTTACGATGAGGAGCTCGGATGCCTTGGCGCTTGGCCCATGGCGACGCTGATGAAGGAGACTTTACCAGACAATGCGGCGGTCATTGTGGGCGAACCGACGGAGAACAGGATTGTCACTAGCCATAAGGGTATTGTGACTTTTGTCACGGACATAAAGGGCCACAGTGTTCACTCCAGCAGGGTTCACGAAGGGGTCAGCGCGGTCACCGAATCCGCACGCCTGATCACTTGGCTCGACGAACTGATGTATAAGGAAGCGGAGACGCGGAAATCTAACTGTTTCGACCCACCTTTCACGACGATACATTGTGGAGTGGTTTCTGGGGGAATTGCTGCGAACGTGGTTGCGCCATCGAGCAGCTTTATCACGGATGTCAGAACGATCGAAGGCATCAGCCCAGCAGACTATCAAATGCTGTTTGAGAAATATGTGTCAGAGGTCGTGCTTCCTAGACTCCGCAATAGATGTCCAGACGTTGACATCAGAATTACCCGACGTTCGCTGACGCCAGGCCTCGATCCGGACCCTGGCAACCTCGCTGAAGTAATCACCCGGCGGATTACGGGTGACAATGGAACCTCAGCGGTTTCATATGCGACAGAGGCAGGAGTCTATCAGAGGGCAGGCTTTCCGGTAGTTGTCTGCGGCCCCGGTAGCATAGAGCAAGCGCATCAAGCCGATGAATACATCCGGCTGGATGAACTTGATCGTGGATTGAGGTTGATGGAGCGCCTCGTCGACGATCTGGCAGCGTGAACTATGGCCGGATCAAAGCTAGGGACGCTTTGATCGCCTGCAACAGCGCACTCGCCGCCGGGGGTAGGCGGCGGCCTCGGCGGGTTAGCAGGTGAGCTTCCCCGGCTTGGAGAAACGCCTCTTCGAATTCTAGCGCTACCAGATTCCCGGTCTCTATCTCGCGCTGCACGGCGAATTCGGGGCTCACGATAACTCCCCCCCACTCTGCAGCGAACCGTTCAAGAACACGCGTGGAGTTGGCCACCAGTTTGGGCGACAACATCACGTGCTCATTGTCTTCTGCAAACAGCAGGACTTGGCGGATTCCAAAACGACCTGGCAGCAAGCCGAGATCGTACTCCGATAGATCCGACACCTTGGCCTTCCGACCAAGCATAACAAGGGGATGATCCGGCTTGGTGACAACGCACATGGGATGTCGTTTCGAGCTGTGGGAATGCAGCTTTGTATCCTTTGGCGGATTATAAGCTAAGCCGAGATGGGCATCGTCCTCCACGATTTTTTGAATGATCTCGTCAGTGCTCCCAAACGACAAATTGAGCTGGACGTTGCTGTGCGTTTGGGAAAACGATCTTAGAATCGGCATGATGTCTTCCCCGAAGCCGCGTCCAAGAGCGATGGATACAGTGCCTCGTTGCAAGCCCAGGATTTCCCACACCCCTTGAATGACTGTTTCGATCTGCAGCCGTTGATCGTTAAAATACTGCAAAAACAGTCCCCCGGCCTCGGTCGGGCGAACGCCGCGGCCGTGACGTTCAAGGAGCGAAACCCCCAGCTCTGCTTCCATTCGCGAGATTTGCCGGCTCAGTGCCGATGGGGATGTATTCAGCAACTCGGCGCCGCCACGAACGGAACCCGCACTAACCGCGGCATCGAGGTAGGCTAGGCTTCGGAAATCAAAGTGACTCATGCGCTTCACGAGCGAAATGCGTCGTCGCTCTATTGATCCGGAGTTTTCGACCAATGCGTCCTCACAAGCAGCTACACTTCGAATTGCCTGTCATACATCGAGTGTTTCATAAATCGCAACGCTCATCTCCAAGGAAGCTGATCACAACGCGCTTCTTTGTGGCATCGTAGACAAAACTACGAACGGAGCTCATATGGCGAACGATGTGTTTGAACTTGGTCGCGACACACGCGGTGAAGTTATCGGCCGCGAGAGGTCGGAAACGGCTCTCGCGAGCGCGACCGATTTTGACTATCCCTTCCAGGAGATGGCGGTGCGGTATTGCTGGGGCGAGGTCTGGAACCGTCCTGGGCTGGACCGTAAAACTCGCAGCATCATCAATCTTGCTATGCTGAGCGCAATGGGTCGAGCGAGCGAACTCGCCTCACACGTGCGTGGGGCGCTGACCAACGGCGTTTCCGAAGAAGAAATGCGTGAGGTCTTCATGCAGGTCTGCATCTATGCAGGGGTTCCCGCCGCGGGCGAGGCGTTCAAAATCGCAAAAGACGCAATCACGGAAGCCAAGAAGGTCTGAAAATGAGTGAAACTCAGATGAATGTCGCAGTAATCGGCCTTGGCCTTATGGGGTTGTCCATCGCAAAGAACGTTGCAAAAGCTGGCTTCCCCCTCAAGGTGTTCGACCTCAATAGGGCGGCCGCGCAATCGATCGCAGGCGTGAACGTGACAGTTGCGGAAAGCCCAGCGCAGGCTGCGATTGACGCGGACGTGGTCTTGCTTTCCCTGCCGGGACCGACAGAGGTTGAAGCCGTTTGCATAGGCAGTTCATCGCTTCTGGAAACCCTGAAGCCCGGTTCGGTGATAGTCGATCTTTCGACCAACGGCGTCGAGACAGTCAAGAAACTTGAAGCAGAACTTGCCAAAAAGGGTATCAAGTTCTTGGATGGACCGGTGAGCGGTGGGCCGTGGGGTGCTGCTGATGGTACCCTGGCAATCTGGGTTGGGGGCGACAAGGCGGGGTTCGAGAAGGCCCTTCCCGTGCTTAAGTCTGTCGGCAAGGCAATTGAGCACATGGGTGCTATCTCCACCGGAACGATTACCAAGCTCGTGCACAACACCGGCGCAAATATTCGCCATTCGATGCTGTGCGAGATCATGGACCTTGGTGTCAAAGCGGGCATTGAACCGGTTGCCCTTTTTAAGGCGATACGCGAAGGCTCGAACGGCCTCCAGCGCACGTTTGATGGGATTGCAGGCAAATATCTCGATCGGTCGTACGATGAACCGGCGTTCCGGCTTCGACATGCGCACAAGGACCTCAGACTGGCGCTCGAATTGGGGAATGCCTTGGAATTGCCGATGGACCTCTCCAAGGCGGTCATGGTGCGCATGGAGCAAGCCATGGCGAAAGGCTGGGGCGACAAGGATAGCGGAGCGGTCGGCCTCGTTGCTCATGAAGAGGCAGGTGTGGTCGTGAAGCCCATAGACAAAACGGTCCTCAAGCAGATTATTTCGAAGTAATCTTACATCTGGTGTCGCATTGGCGTGAAGATTTTCCTTCCCTCAGCGAGTATTCTCGCTCCTTTGGCCCGGCAGGAATGCCGGGCCTTTTTCCGATGGTATTCGGTCTGAAACTGCAAGAGCGCTGTGAATGGTGTTGCGAGAATGGGGATAGCGCCGACGCGGAAGCTCGGCCCCCCTCGAAGCACTCGAGCTTCAAGTTAGTCAGCATCACAGCGGTTGGAGCAAACCGCCGGTTCTAATTGCCATTTGAACATTCTTAGATTCATCATTAGGCTATGCGTTCAATTTTCGAGTAATTTTCTCTCGAATTTTGGTTTCTCTGGATCTCTGTGAGTTCCCATATGAGCTTGAACGTGAATCAGGATGGACCGCTCGACCGCGCCTTCGCTATACTGGAGTTTGTGGCCAGCCAACAGAAAGCGGTCACAGCGGCAGATATCGCCAAAAATCTGGACCTGCCATTGCCGACAGCTCACAGGCTAATTGGCAATCTGGAAGCACGAGGGCTCCTGCAGCGGGCGGCAGGCACCAAACGTTACGTTGTTGGCAATACACTTGTCGTGCTCGCGGGGAAGACGATTGGCTCTGCGTTCCGGACCGCGCGGCGCCACGCAGTTCTCCAAAACGTCGCAGCAGAAATCGGCGAGCAATGTGAGATCGGAATTGTTCGAAACAATGTCGTTGCCTATGTCGATAGCGTCCGGGTGACCGCTCCTCAAGGCCTTCAGTTCGATCCCGGTGGTAGCGCCCCGCTGTATTGCACCTCGACCGGAAAAATCTACATGAGTATGC
Organism: Rhizobium sp. PRIMUS64; assembly: GCF_023006465.1. NCBI lineage: Bacteria > Pseudomonadati > Pseudomonadota > Alphaproteobacteria > Hyphomicrobiales > Rhizobiaceae > Rhizobium > Rhizobium sp. PRIMUS64. The sequence goes on from NZ_JALBGX010000003.1 coordinate 78,477, forward strand.
TGCCGGCAAAAGCACGCGAAAAACTGGTGCGGTCGTTCCGTATTGAAAAGCACACAGACCGAACCATCACCGATCCTGAAGCACTCTTAAGAGTCCTCGAAAAAACAAGGTCCGCTGGCTGGGCGCGAACGAATGAAGAGTTTGTCAAGGGCGTCGTCGGATGCGCCGTTCCCATTCTTGCTCCCGACGGAACGCTAATAGCATGCCTTGGTGTCTCAGTGCCCGTTGCCCGGGTAAGCTACGAGGAGTTGCAGCGTTTCCGCGAACCGCTGATGAATGCGGCGGTGCTGCTTTCTGAAACGATACTTCAGTCCGACAGCGATTTCTCCGAAGAGGTTGACCGTTGAGGTCATTTCCTGACTTGAGTTTGGTACGGCAGGGCGTAGCAGAGGTTGAAGACGAAGTTCGAGACATTAGCACAGCACGATCAATCAAACACTCAGCAAACGCCACGAGTCAGGGAGCAAACAGCAGAAGCCACGCCCTTGCGTCCCAAGGCTGAGTGCCCTTTCCAATTCAGACTTCGGAAACGCGGACGACACCGAATTTAATCTGAGCGGCCCTAGCTTTGGAAGCCGCCAATTTCTGCCTGGATGAATAGAAGGGCGACTGCCTAATTTTGCCTGCTCCCCGTAGATACCGGCGGCACCCAAACACCCTTCGGCGGACCACAAAAGGTAAGTTTGTCGCTGGCGAACTGCGTCTCATCAAGCGCTTTAGGAATCAATAAGTTATTTTGCCGGTCAAACCTAGAATCATGCGACTTGATCGAATATTCTCATTTTTCGGAGTAAATTACACTCATTTAACGAGATGTATGTAGACGAAAGGGTTTTTTGGCCTATGATTTAGAACATTGCTGCATTCGAAAATTTGTGCAGCGCAAAATAACAGACCCAAATAGCCCGACCAAACCTCGGGATCGGAAACGACGTAGTTCATCGCTACGGTGAGCGGGTTTTGCTGGCCGAATTGGAGAGATTGATGACGCAGTATTACGATGTCCAAGCAGTCAGGAAGCTATTTCCTGCCGTCGAGAAGATGACTTACCTCGACTCCGGCTTCCAGACGCCGATGTCGAAGCCGGTCAAGGATGCACTCGAAACCTTCATAAGGGAGGGTTACGAGACGGCCGGTCCGAAATCGGTATGGATCGATCGCATGGAGCAGACGCGGGCGAAGGTCGCAGGTCTGTTGAACGCCATTCCTGAAGAAATCGCGTTCACGAAGAATACGTCCGAGGCGATGAACATCGCTGCCAACGCCCTTCCGCTGAAGGCTGGCGACAACGTCCTTATGATCCATGGGGATCATCCCAACAACGCTTATGCCTTTCTCAATCTTAAGAAGAAGGGCGTCGAAATCCGCGCTATTCCCATGACCGAAGTCGTCAATGCCGACAGCTTTCGTCCGTACATCGACGCCAATACCAAGGCAGTCTCGATGTCGCAGGTCACATTCCATGCCGGACATCGCTTTGACATTGCTGGTGTCGGCCAGCTCTGCAAGGAAAAGAACCTCTACTATGTGCTCGACATCATGCAAGCGGTCGGCGTGGTTCCCATCAATGCGAAGAAGGTCAGCGCAACTTTCATCGGTTGCGGGACCCACAAGGGTCTTCTAGTCCCGCAAGGCCTTGGCCTTCTCTATTGGGATAGGACTCGCACGGAACTTGAACCTGCTTATCTCGCTGCAATCAGCCTTGCCAATCCCCCAGCCGATTTCATCGCCCGCCCGGACGACATGGCTCCGGCTCCGACCGCGGGCCGCTTTGAGCTCGGCAACTTCAATTTGCCGGCAATTCAGGCCCTCGGTGCGGCACTCGATCTGATCAACGAACTTGGCGTCGAGAAAATCCAAGCTCATTGCTTCGATCTCGGCGATCGTCTAATCGCCGGCCTAGACGAACTCGGCGTTGGACTTGTCGGTCCGAGCGACCGCGCCAACCGTGCACCGCACATCTACGTCGCGACCCTGCCGGCTGACGAGTGGATCGATTACTTCACATCCAAGAATGTTCGCGTTTCGCCGGAGCGCGACGGAGTCCGGATTTCACTCGCCATGTTTAACACCGAAGCCGACATCGATCGCTTCCTTGCTGTCGTCAAGGAGCGTAATTCTTCGACAGGCCGATCCTCGAGGGCGGCCTAGCCGAACTTGCGCAGCAGTTCCATAAATCTGCTTACGCCTGAAAACGCATGCAATCCGAGATCTTATATGAGGGGTACCGCGAGCCCGCCGTTATATAATCACTTTGGAGGAAATCTTTCTGCGCCCGTGCAGGACGCGGACGATTTCAATGGCACTGCCACTGAGCCGATAAAGAGTCAGATACTCACCTGAAACGAGATGCCGAATGCCTGGCGCGATATCGTCGCGCGCAACCCCCGAGTAGGGGTGTCGGCCGAGATTGTCCCAGCGTGCTTCAATCGCGTCAAGAACACGGTCAGCCGCAGATATGTTGTCAATGGCTATGTAGGACCATATCTCGATCAGGTCCTCGTCCGCACGATTGGTTCGGATAATTGGAAGCATGGTTAGCGTTCGGGTCGTGCAGATTTTAATCGCTCGAGCGCTGCAGCTTTTACCTCTGCCATTGTCGTGCGGGAGCTTGGGCCGCTTTCGATGCCATCTTGTACGAGCGCTCGCAGATCCTCGACGGTGTAGCCGAGCAAATCTCGTCGCTCCTTCCATTCGCGGACGGCATCACGGATGGCTTCACTCGTCGATGCATATTCGCCAGCATCGACCGCGCTTCGCACAAAGCCCGCCATTTCGGATGTCAGTGCAATCGTAATTTTCTCGACCGTCGCCATAGTTTCCAGCCTCCGATTTTACTGCTGAATGGTATGCGATTAGCGTACCGTACGCAAGTCATGACCATTTCATTCGAAGCAGCACACAACGCCGGGAGCCGATTGATTATCCATTCCGTCCCAGTCGCCAACCAGTGGTCGTAGGTTCGAATCTATTCAAGACCGGCAATGCTCAACGACTGATCGCACAATTATTCATTTGGCACTATCGAATTCCGGATCGACGGGGATCTGCATTGCCGTCACCAGATGGTTAGTCTGGGCGGCAAGGCCGATGACCGAGGGGGGTTCGACATGCTGCGCGTCCGTCATATCGCGGGCGAGATTTGTGCGTCACCTTTGCTTGAATATTTTTTAGGCGCCAAATGTGATTTTGTGACATTTATAAAAGTAATTCGGCACGCTCATTCTGCCCGCAAAATAGATAAATGCTGAAAAATGCGCCATTTGCCTAGCGCTACGCTGAAAGAACATTCCTAAATTACACTTATAATCAATATAATACAAATCGCCTGAGCTGATTTACGACAGGAGAATGGCATTCCGATTTTCTAATTTACGAGAACCCATTGAAAAACGAAAAAATGCCCGATATCGTGGAATAATAAGAAAGCCACATAAAACCACAAAAGGGAAACAGCTTATGAATGACATCAGCAGACGCAATTTCCTCGCCGGGCTTGGTGCGGCTGGCACGGGTGCCGGTCTCCTGCAGATCAACCCGGATTTTCTGTTCTCCTCGGCCTTTGCCCAAACGGGCAAGACGGTGGTGTTCCTGTCGGCGGAAAATATTACGGGCAACTGGGACCCGACCGGCCACACAACGCTATCGCAGAAGAATATCGAAGGCTTCGTCATGGGCTTCCTGACGCGGACGCCGATGACAGTCGAAAAGCCCGACGAAGTGGTCTATGAATTGGCCACCAGCATCAAGCTTCTCGAGCCGAACAAACTCGAGATCAAGCTGCGCGAGGGCGTCAAATTCCACGACGGCAAACCCTTCAAGGCCGAAGACGTCAAGGCGACCTTCGAATACGGCTCCAGGCCTGACCGCCCGGCCCAATTCTATCCCGGCCCGACCGAGACGCTGACGATCACCACCCCTGACGACTACACGGTCATCGTCGATACCTCCAAGGGCGGATATCCGGCCCATTTGTTCATCTTCCTCGCCTCATACCTGCCAATCATGTCGGCGACCGATGTCGCCGGCGGCCCGACCGGCCCGCTGACGCAGCGCCTGAACGGCACCGGCCCGTTTAAGTTCGTCAAGCAGGAAGGTAATGCCACGATCCTCGAAGCCTATCCTGATTATTTCCTCGGTACGCCGAAGATTCCTGGCATCAGCTTCAATTTCGTCGGTGACAGCACGACACGCATGTTGTCCCTGCTCAATGGCCAGGCCTCGATCGCCGAGCGTCTGGAACCGGAACAGGTGACCTCGCTCGATGGCAATGACAAGATCGCAATCAGCAGCGTCGTCTCGGTCGAGAACAAATATCTCTGGTTCCGCTGCTCGAAGGCGCCGTTCGACAACCCGCTGATCCGCAAGGCGGCCTGCCACGCGATCGACCGCTCGATGATCGTCGAAATTCTGGGCTCGGCCGGTCATGCTTCGTCCAATTACGTGTCGCCGGTGAAGTTCGGCTATATCGACCTGCCGAACTACCCGGAATACAGCCCGGAAAAATGCCAGGCGCTGCTGGCCGAGGCCGGTTTCCCCAAGGGTGAGGGCCTGCCGCCGCTGGAATACATCACCTCCGTCGGCTTCTACCCGAAGACCAAGGAATACGGCGAGGTCATCACCGCCATGCTGCAGGAACAGGGTTTTCAGGTATCGCTCTCTGTTCTGGAAATCGCCGCCTGGAACGAACGCCTCTACGATCGTCCGGGCGGCGGCCCCGGCCATATGGTCGATTGCGGCTGGTCCACCGGTTCACCTGAGCCCGACCTCGTACTGCGCACGCATTTCCATTCGACCTCGAAACGCATCACCGGCATCGTCGACAAGGAAATCGACGCGACACTCGACAAGGAGCGCAGCGCCCCGTCACTCGAGGAGCGCAAGAACATCCTGCAGACCGAAACCATGCCCATGCTTGCCGAAAAGGTGCCGGCCCTGTCACTGTTCACTTCGGTGATGATCCACGCGATGGACAAGTCGCTGGCCGGCCTCTTCATCTATCCTGACGGGTCCATGGACGCCTCGAAGGCCGCATTCAGCTGAGGCTGGCTTGCGTTTTCCACGGCGCTGGAGGCCAGCGCCGTGGAGGTTTTCGTTTCGCTCATGATGTCAACAAACGACCGCGACCGTCGCCGCTCAGGACGGTTCGCTCCGATTGCTGCCAGGATATGATATGTTCATTCTCAGTTTTCTGGTTCGACGGCTGGCGCAAGGCGCACTGATCGTCTTTCTGGTGACGCTGCTTATCTTCACACTGCTGCGCGTGGTTCCCGGCGATCCGGTCCGGCTGATGGCCGGCGGCATGGCGCCCGAAGCGCTGATCGAGCAGATCGCCAAGGACATGGGCCTGCGAGATCCCATCCTGGTTCAGTTCGGCCGCTATATGAGCGGCGTCGTCAGGGGCGATCTCGGACAATCCTTCGTACGGCCCGCGAGCGGCGCTTCCACAGGCGGTTCCAGTTTCGGCGATTCCACCCGCGGCGAACGCGCCGAAGTGCTGACCCTGATCGGTGACACCCTGCCGATGACGCTGCAACTCGGCGGCCTGGCAATATTTTTCGCCCTGATCTTCTCGTTCTTGGTCGGCATTCCCGGCGGACTGGCGCCCGGACGATGGCCGGATCGCGTGGCCTTCTACATTTCTTCGATCTTCATATCGCTGCCGAACTTCTGGCTCGGCATCGTCCTTGCCATGCTTCTGTCTGTCAAACTCGGCTGGCTGCCGGCGATCGGATATGCCGGCTTTGCCTATACCATCCTGCCGGCGATCGTTCTGGCCGTCGAGCTGGCGCCGGTGCTGATCCGGACGCTGACCGGATCCGTGGCTACCGTGATGATGGAGCCTTTCATCGCAGTCGGAAACGTGCGCGGTCTCAGCCGCAGCCGCATCATTGTCGCCCATGCGCTGCGGAACGCCTCCGTTCCCCTGCTGAATCTAATCGGCATCCAGATCAGCGGCCTGCTGGGCGGCGTCCTCGTCGTCGAATTCATCTTCGATTATCCCGGTCTCGGACTTTTGACCATCAACGCCGTGTTGCAGCGTGACTTCCCGCTGATCCAGGGGATCGCCATCGTCACCAGCGCGATCTTCGTCTTCATCAACATCGCAGTCGACCTGATTGCCACCATGATCGATCCAAGGTTGGAATATTGATGAGCGTGACAGAGACAGACATCCCGACAATCCCGGTTCCGGCAACACAACGCGGCGCTTCAGTGGCGCGGCGTATCTGGCGGATTGCCCTTGCCTCCAACGAATTCCGTGTCGGCGCTGCCATTTTCATCGTGCTGGTTATGGCGGCCCTGCTTTATCCGCAACTGAGCGGCATCGACCCCACGAAGATGAGTGTCGCCACGCGCCTGCATGCGCCGCCGTTCATGGGCGATAAATGGAACTGGACGGCGCCGCTCGGCACCGACCAGATCGGCCGCGACATGCTGGTGCGCAGCCTGGTCGGCCTCCGCTACTCGCTGCTCATCGGTCTTTCCACCGTTCTGGTCATGCTACTCATCGGCTGTTCGCTCGGCACGATCGCCGGATATTATGGCGGCCGCGTCGACATGGCGATCATGCGCCTGACCGATGCCCAGCTGTCGATCCCGATGATCATCCTGGCAATCACCGTGCTCGGCGTCTCGCGCCCGACAATCCCGGCGATCATCCTCGTTCTTGGCCTGTCGAGTTGGCCGGTCTATGCCCGCGTCACTCGCAGCGTCGTGATGACCGAGCGCAAGCGGGAGTATGTGCGTGCCGCTGAAATCTACGGCGCGTCCGATTTCCGCATCATGGTGCGCCTGCTGGCGCCGCTGGTGCTGCCGCCAATCATCTTCGTCTCGGTGCTCGATGTCGCCCGAATGATGATCTTCGAATCCATCCTCGGTTTCATCGGGCTGGGTGTTCAGCCGCCGACGCCGACTTTCGGCAACATCATCGCCGACGGCCGCAAATACCTGCTCAACGCCTGGTGGATCGCCACCATGCCGGGCGTGTTCCTGTGTCTGTGCCTGACCAGCATCAACCTGATGGGCGCATCGCTTGAACGGGCTCGCAATCGTATCTATGGAGGCAAATCGTGACCGGCACACCGCTTCTGAAGGTTCGCGATCTGAGCGTCGGCCTGGCAACGGGCGACGGCATGCGTCCGATCATTTCCGACATCGACTTCGATCTGGCCCCGCGCGAAATTCTCGGCATAATTGGGGCGAGCGGTGCCGGCAAGACCGTGCTCTCGCGTGCACTCGTCAACTGGATTGATCCGCCACTGACGGTTACGTCAGGATCGGTCGTCTACAAATCCCAGAACATCCTCGATCTGCCGGCACAGAAACTGCGCACGCTGCGCCGCGAGATCGCCTATGTCGGTGCCAATCCGGCCGGGGCTCTCGATCCGACCCTGCCGGTCGGCCAGCAGATCGTCGAGAAACTGCGCGCGGTCGCACCGGAGATTGCGCATGAGGAAGCCAGGAAGCGGGTCATCGATCTGCTTGGCGCGGTGCGCATCCCTTCGCCGCAGATGCGCTATCACGAATATCCATCGCAATTCAGCGGCGGCATGATGCAGCGCGCCCTGATCGTCGATGCGCTGGTCAGCAATCCGGCTTTCCTCGTCGCCGACAACGTCACCCAGCCGCTTGATGTCACGGTCGCCGCCCAGGTGCTGCGCCTGATGCGCGAACTGACCACGCGTTTCGACACGGCGATCGTCTTCATATCCTCGTCGCTGCCGCTGGTGAGCGACGCTGCCGATCAGATCCTGGTGCTGGCCGAAGGCAAGATCGTGGAGCGGCAGGCAACGAAGGCACTCGTCGACACGCCGCAGCATCCCTATACCCGCGAGCTGATCAGCCAGATCCCGAAGATCTGGACGAGCGAAGCGGTCGCCATCGAGCTACCGGCCGAGACCCGCGAGCCCATCATCAGCATTCGCGATGCCACCCGTTCCTACCGGGTGCGCAAACGCGGCACCTTTGCCAGCTACAGCACCGTGCGTGCCGTGCGCAACGTCACCTTCGACGTCTTGCCGGGAGAGAATTTCGGCATCGTCGGCGAATCCGGCTGCGGCAAATCCACGCTCATGCGTCTGCTCAGCCGGCTGGAACGGCCCGATAGCGGCCAGGTCCTCTGCGACGGACAGGATATCACCAGGCTTTCCGGCAAGGGGCTTTTGAAGTTCCGCCGCGATTTTCAGCTGGTGCTGCAGGATCCCTTCAATTCGCTGCCACCACGCACCGCGATCGGCGCCATCATCGAGGAGCCGCTGAAGACACACGGCGTTGCCAGGGGCGCAGAGTTACGCGACCGCGTGCTCTCGGTGATGCGCGAGGTCGGCCTGCCCGCTACGCTCTACGACGAGCTTCCGCTGGGTTTGAGTGCCGGCCAGCGCCAGCGCGTCAACGTTGCCCGCGCCATGGTGCTGGAGCCGAAAGTGCTGATCATGGACGAGACGCTGTCGTCGCTCGACCAGACCGAGCAATTCAAATTGCTGAAGCTGTTCGAGCAGCTGCAGGCCCAGCACGGCCTGACCTATGTCTACATTTCCCACGATCTGGCGATGGTGCGCCGTGTCTGCAATCGTGTTGCCGTCATGTATCTCGGCGAGGTCGTCGAGATCGCCGACAACAGTCGGTTGTTCTTCGATCCCGGCCATCCCTACACCAAGGCTTTGCTCAGCGCCGTGCCGACGCTGGAAGAGCGCCGTTACAAGCCGGAAGACTGTCTGTTGGAAGGAGAGCCGCCAAGCCCGATCGACCTGCCGCCCGGCTGCAGTTTCGCCAGCCGCTGCCCGAACGCATTCAGCAGCTGTCACAAGCAAAGCCCGGTTTTGACCGCCCGCGGCAACAAGGACCTTGCTGCTTGCTTTTTGGTGGAAAACACGCTTTCCCACGCGGCAGCTTGAAACCGTAAATTGCATCGAAACCCGGGAGGATCAGACGATGAAAGAAGCAACGACCACGGCGGGACACGCTGGTTCGACAGACTTGCCGATGGGCCTGTGACGGGAAGCCCTCATGACTGACCATCCCCAGGCACGTCTGCAACACATTCTCGAAGAGCTCGCCAAGCATGGCCGGGTCACGGTCAAGGAACTAGCGACGGAATTTTCCGTCAGCCCGGAAACCGTGCGCCGCGACCTGAAGCAGTTGGAAATGGAAGGGCACCTGCGCTGCATCTATGGCGGCGGCGTGACGCCGCGTCGGGATGCCGATCAGCCGATCTCGCAACGCATGCGCGTCAATGCTCGTGAAAAGGCAAAAATCGCAACCCTCGCTGCCAGAGAGCTGCGCGACCATACCAAGATCTTCCTCGACAGCGGCACGACCATGCTGGCGCTGTCACGCTATCTCGTCGATCGGCCGCTGATCAATATCTACACCAACTCGCTGGATATCATCCAGACCTTGTCGGGGGTGGAATCCAATAACGTGGTCGCCGTCGGCGGCGTTCTGCGGCCGAGCTACCGGGCGTTTCTCGGAACCGATACGCTCAATGTGATCCGCGAACATCTCTTCGATATCGCCTTCGTCAGCGCGGTGACGGTCGATGTCAATCTCGGTTTCATGGACCTCGGCGAGGACGAGGCGCTGGTGCGCCGGGCGTTGCGCCGCCACGCCAAGCAGGTCGTGATGCTCGCCGACAGCAGCAAGTTCGGCCGCCAGGGTAATTTCTGCACCTATAATTTTCGTGACGTTGATCTGCTCATCACTGATGCGCCTCCGCGGGCAGATTTTCTTGAAAAGTTGGAAGAGGCGCAAGTGAAGGTGATTTATGCTTGAAACCCGTAGCGAGCCGGCATCCCTGCCTGAGGTCGATGCCGAAGCCCTGCACCGGATGATGGAGGAAGTCTCCGTCTTTGGCGGCGGGCCGGGTGGTGCGATGACGCGACTGACCTTGTCACGGGAAGACAAGGCCGCCCGGGACTGGCTGGCGAATTGGCTGAAGAATTCGGGCTTGCGTCTCGAGACCGACCCGATGGGCAATATGTACGGCTTCCTCGACTGGGCCGGGCCGGATGCGCCTCTGGTCATGAGCGGGTCGCACCTCGACAGCCAGCCGAACGGCGGCCGCTTCGATGGCGCCTACGGCGTGATTTCCGCCTGCGCGGCGATCGATGCCATACGCAAGCATGTGGCCGCGGTTGGGGTCACACCAAAAGTCAATTATTGCATCGTCAACTGGACCAACGAGGAAGGCGCCCGTTTCCAGCCAAGCCTTCTCGGCAGCGGCGTCAATGCCAGCGAATTGACACTCGATTTCGCGCTCGCCCGCAAGGATGGCGACGGCATTTCTGTCAGGCAAGCACTTGACGATATCGGTTATGCCGGCATCTTCGGCCCCGTTATTCCCGATGCCCTGATTGAGCTGCATATCGAGGGTTCCGCCGAGCTGGAAAAGAAAGGCATGCGCTTTGCCGTCTTCAACCGCTTCTGGGGCAACGTTAAGTACCGGCTCGCCTTCATCGGCCGCCAGGCGCACACCGGCCCGACGCCGATGGCCGAGCGCCATGACGCGCTCCTGGCTGCGGCCTACCTGATCGCCGAGTTGAAGGGCTTTGCCGATCAAGCCGGGATCGACCTGCACACCTCCTGCGGCCGTCTCGAGGTCTATCCGAATTCCCCCAATGTCGTGCCCGGCGAGGCGGTGATGTTCATCGAACTGCGCTCTGCCAAGCCCGAGGTGCTTGCCTGGGCGGAAGCACAGCTCAACGAGAAAGCTGACCTCTGCGCCAAGAAGGCGGATGTCGGCTTCGAGGTCCGCTCGATCGACCGCCGCCGCGCCGGGAACATGGACGGGCGACTGGTTGCCCTTGCCCAGGATACGGCGGCCGGCTTCGGCCTTGAAACCTTGCTGCTCGACACCATCGGCGGACATGACGCCGTCAGCATGACGACCGTTTCCCCGGCAGTCGTCATCGCCGTGCCAAGCGTCGGCGGCGTCATCCATCACCCGACGGAATTTACCACGCCGGAAGACCGGTTGTTGGGCGCGGAAATCCTCAGCGCCATGCTGTGGAAATTCTGCCTCGACGGCAACATCCTGAAAACCATGGACTGAAGGATTGGGAGCATGAAGGCACTCGGGCAAGCATCCACAGTGGATGAGAAGGCGGCGGAAGCCGCCATCCGGGCCGTTCCGGACTGGGCAAACGCCGATATGCGTTATGCGCCGGGCATTGCAGGCGTCGCCTCGCCGACGCACCGCGCCGTCGACAGCCAGAACTGGTTCGTTGCCAGAGGAGATGCACCCGCTGCCTATTTCCTGAAAATTCTCCATACGGACCAGTCGGATTTCGTCGATCTGGAGAGGTCCGTTAGCGCCGCGCGTCAGGCTTCAACCCTGGGCCTGACGCCGGCGCCCCTCTGGCACAGCCCGGAAATGTCAGCGGTCGTTTTCGACCGCCTGCCGGAAACCTGGCATACCGCCAGAATGGACGACCTGCGCAAGCGCAATGTTCTGGAAAGTGTCATCGCCGCCAAGAGCACCCTGCATGGCAGCAGGCCGCTTGGCGAAACGTGGACGGTGTTCGACCGCATCCGCGTCGTCGAGAAAGCGCTTGCCGATGCAGGCATCGCAGAGGTCGCCGCAGACGGTTGGTGGATGCGCGAATGCGTCGGAGATATCGAAGCGGCGATCATCGCCACCGGCTTCGATGAAAAACCAGCCCATGCCGACGGCCTTGCCTCTAACATCATGATCGCGCCGGATGGTAGAGTGCAACTGGTCGATTTCGACGAGGCCCGCAATGTCGATCCGTTCTACGATATCGGCATCCTGCTCAACGAGGCCTTCCAGTTCGACGACGAAATGCAGCCGGCGCTCGAGATTTTCGAGGGACAGTTTCGCCAGACATCGCTCAACCGCTGCCGCCTTTACGCCATTGCCGACGATCTCTTCTGGGGCATGTGGGGCATCCTGATGGACAGGGTTTCGCCGCGCGGCGGTATCGAATTCCTGAAATATGCGCAATGGCGCCTTTTGCGCTGCCGTATGGCGCTTCGCAATCCGCGTTTCGAATTCATGCTCCGCACACTCTGAGAGATCAAGCCATGGAAAAACGATTGGGAGAAGCGGCAAACGAGGCGGAAGCGGAGATCGAATCCCTGTTACGTGAGATTGAGCCGTGGTCGGGTCGCGAACTCCACTACGGTCCGGTGCATGGCGGTATCAGCAATTCGAACTGGCGGGTCAGGGTCGCAGGCGAACAGGGCGGTTTCTTCGTCAAGGTTCCTGGCCGCGGCACCGAGATGTTCATTGACCGCAACGCGGCGCTGGACGCCAGCCGACGGGCGCAGGACCTCGGCATTGGCCCGAAGATTTACGAGTATCTCGCTGACAGGGGTGTCGAGATCGCCGACTACATCGAAGGTCGGCGTGCCTGCACCAACCGCGATTTCCAGGATCCGACCGTGCGCAAAGCCGTCGTCGGGCTCTACCGCACCTTCAACGATTCAGGCAGACTGCCGCTGACTAAGACGATCTTCGACATGATCGACGAGCATATCGAGCAGGTGCGCGAACTGGGCGGCGCCTTTCCGATCGATTTTGCCTGGCTTTACAGGCAATACCGGCTGGCGCGTGCAGCTCTCGAAGCCTCCGGCATCGATCTCGTTGCCTGCTTCAACGATCCCATGGCGGGTAATTTCATGGTCGCCGACGACAAGTCGCTGATGCTCATCGACTACGAATATGCCTCCAATAACGACCGTTGCTACGATATCGGTATCTGGTGCGGCGAGATGTTCTTCTCCGATGCCGTGGAGGCAGAGGTAATAGAGGAATATTTCGGCCGCTTCGATCCGCGAATGAAGGCCCGTCTTGCCGTGCACCGGGCGCTTGCCGATGTGAAATGGTCGACTTGGGCCATGGTCCAGAATGTCGTCTCGGCGCTCGATTTTGATTTCTACAAATACGGCGCTTGGAAACACATGCGCGCTCGCGCGGCCATGCAGGATCCGCGCTGGGTCGAGTATCTCAAGGCGGTTTGATCCGGTGGATTTTTCAAATGATCGGCGGAAAGCCTGACTCAAATTCCGAGCGCATTTCTTAGGCGCGCGATAATCGCATGAGCATGCCACTCTGGCACAGTGTGGTGGCCGTCGTCCGCGCTTCGCGCCGGGTGACTGCCGAATATTTGATTTTGCCCGTCATCGTCTTGCCGCTGATGTCCTGCGTCTCGCAATAGCGCCAGACTTTCTCAGCAAGCGGCTTCAGCTCAGCCATCGCGGGTTCGAGATGATGAAGGCGGCGCCCGCAAAATTAGGCCAGGAGGCCGGCCCTTCGGGCTTGGTTCACATCCCCTTGAGGCGGCCATGGAACGCTGCCTATTCATCCGCTGTACGCACTCGTTTGCGACTTGATGTTTTCGGCGAGCCTCGCCGCTGCAGTCTCCAGGACACCTTTCGAGCGGACAACGAGGCGAAGGGATGGGATGGGGAAATAACGCTCCACGAGCGGCAGCCATATCAACGCTCCGCGCTCCGTCTCCGCACTGATGTCGAAGGGGTTGAGAAAAGGGTTCTGTCGCAAAACTTTTCACCGGGTTTGCAACCAGCATTGTAGGCGTAGATCTGGGGTTGAGATGAGCAGGCAGATTGAGTTTCACGATCATGGTCGATTTCAAAGGCAGTCATTACCCGAAAGACGTGATTTTATACGCGGTATTTTTCTACGTGAGATATGCGGTCTCCTATCGTGATCTGGAAGAGATTATGGCCGAGCGCGGCGTTACCGTTGACCACGCGACGCTGAACAGATGGGTCGTGAAATATTCGCCCCTGATTGCCTGCCAGGCCCAGCGGCGCAAATCCGCAACCAGCAGCTCCTGGCGGATGGACGAGACCTATATCCAGGTCAAAGGCAAGTGGACCTATTTCTATCGGGCTGTCGACAAATTCGGCAAACCCCTTGATTTCATGCTGTCTGAGCACCGCGATGAGGCCGCGGCCAGCGCGTTCTTCGCCCGCACGATTAAGAACAATGGCTGGCCCGAAAAGGTCGTCATCGACAAGAGCGGCGCGAACCTGGCAGGATTGCAAAACATCAACTGGCGGCTGCTGTTGTATGGATGGTTCTGGCTGATCGAGATCCGGCAGGTCAAATACCTCAACAACACGATTGAGCAGGACCACCGGTTTATCAAGAAGCTGACCCGCCCCATGAAGGGGTTCAAATCCTTTCAGTCTGCGTCAGCAACACTGGATGGTATCGAGGTGGCTCACATGATCCGCAAGCGCCAATTTTCAACCAGTGGCCAATCGGCACTTCAGCAATTCGCCGCACTCGCTGCATAACTGTGTCCAGCGATGGCCGCTTCTGCGGCCTTTTAAAAAGTTTGCGACAAAACCGCTACCTATCATATTCCCTGGCGAGCATAAATGGACGGACTGATAATTTTCAGGATGCGGCGATAACGACAATTGCGTCCTGTTCATATATCTAAATGAGTAATGGTTAATTCCGAAGGAAGTTCGGAACTTCCAAAATACGCAGCTGCCGGTGCAATGTAGTTTCGAGGCGCCGGCAACTTACAACGATATTTGTTCAAAACAAAACAAGCAAAAATAGGAGGATAGGTCGTGAACCATCGGAGGATTGTTCTTGCGCGCTTTGCGCAAGCGTTGGCTTGCAACAGGACTCATTCGGCGTGCATCCCTCAGGCGCCGGGAAGAATTCCACCACCTATTGTGCAGATTCACGCGAGACGCTCCTGATGCCGGACATCGGCAAATAATGGCGCGCGAGGGGTTGCGCGCAGCCGAGGCAATCTGTGTCGATGTGTAATGGCTCGAGGCTTGCATGCAACCCCTACCATATCCACCCATTGTCGAAATTGTTAACGCTGCCTTTCATATGGCAGAGCGGAGGCTACGATGACCACGGCATGTGATGAGAAACAAATCGAATTGAAGCCGATTTCGAGCTGCAGACGAGAAGTCGAAGTCGCGATGGTGGAAATGCTCGTCAGTTTGCAGAAACGTGGATGGTCGGCTGCGGAATTGGCACTGGCGCTCGCAGATGCCTCCGAAGATCTCGTCATGATGATTGCGACCAAAAGGCTTCGACCGAATTAGGTCGTGGTGACGATTTAACGATTTGGGATTCTGCCGGAGGCGCAAATCAGATTCAAGGCTGACTTTTGGAGATCGGCCGTGGATTGTGATGCGCTTCGGGATGGCCAGTGGGAACGGATCAAGGATTGTTTGCCGGGCGGCACGAAGGGCAAACGCGGCCCGCGCACGAACAACCGGGGTCGGAACAAGAGCGGTGCGAAATCGTACGATAGGGCGAACGGGACCGAACGCCCATGTTGCACTTGGTGTAGATCTCCAAGTCATTGAAGTTGATGCTATCGAGATGAACTGTTCCACATCTCATCGGAGGCGTTCGAGCTTTTGACAAACTTTGCCAAAATCGGCTAAGTTGCCTTCAAATGGAGGTTATCAATGGCCACGATGAACGTATCTCTTCCAGGCCCGATGAAGGATTGGGTGGAGGCCCAGGCCAGGACCGGGCGATATTCGAATGCTAGCGACTACGTGCGCGACCTGATCCGACGCGACCAGACGCGAAACGACAAGATCGCCGCCATGCAAAGCTTCGTCGAGGCCGGGCTCCAAAGTGGTGTCGGCATCCGATCAAAGGATGAACTCTTTGCTGAAGCGATGGCTCGTGCCAGCAAGTCATGAGTTTTAAGCTTTCTGCCGAAGCGGAAGAGGACATTATTGCGATCGCCGAGCAAGGTGTCCGTATGTTCGGGGCAGGCCAGGCAAAGCGATACCACAATGAACTTTTCGCATTATTTGATCTGATAGCTGTCAATCCACGCATCGCGCGCGAACGGGATGAGATTCATCCGCCCGTTAGAATTCATCCCTTCAAAGCGGATCGAAGATGATGAGACAATTTTTGTAATACGAATTCGCCACGCGCATGAAGATCGGGCAAGTGAATCAATTTAGCGCACCTCGGATGGAACTGTGGGATTTGGTGTGTCTCAGGTTCGAATCGGGTCAAGAGCTTCCGGTTCGAACGAATCTTCCAAGAGGATTCGTCTGGATCAGGTGTTGCGCCGCCAATTGCCAGGCGTGGTGCCGACTATACCTGCAAAGACGCGCGTGAAATGGCTTTGGTCGGCGAAGCCGCAGGCGATGGCCACTTCGGCGAGCGGAGTATCTGAGTTCCGCAGGAGGTTGCGGGCACGGTCTATTCGCTCACGAAGGACCCATTGATAGGGCGTCATACCGGTCGTCTCTCGAAAAGCGCGAATGAAATAGCCGCGCGACAGGTTGCACATCTGCGCGACTTCGGAAATCGACACGTTGCCGTCGAGGTTCTCAAGAAGCAGACTTTTCGCCAGATCCTCATGCGTCCGCGAGAGGCTGCCCGACCTATCGGAGGCTACCGTTGGCCGGCCGCCGTAGCGCTGGACCAGGTAGGTACCGATGGCTGTCGTCATTTGCTCGACGAACAGCGCGTTGGCTTCGTCCGGCTTTTCGAGTGCCGGGATCAGCGCCCGAGCGAGATTAGCAAGCACAATATCTTTTGACGCGGTTTCAACTGACAGCGACGTCACGCCGGGCATCTCAGCATCATCGGCAATTTTGCCGAGGGACGCTGGCGAAATCTCAAACAACACGAAATCGAAAGGACCGCGGAGATCCGCCTTGTAGGCCTCCGAAAGGTTGCGAATATAGATCGAGTTCTCGGTAAAGTCGTGAGCTTCCGCACGATGTTCGTGGAAGATGCGCCGCGTGTGGCCACCGAGCGAGGAAACCCCCACGACGAAACCTCGATCGCTTGCCGGTGTCATAACCTGATCGAGTTTAGTGTTGACTGTCGCCTTCCGAAAGATATCGATGTCTGAACCAGGTAGGCTTTGGTTGATCGACAACTGCTTCAACGAGCACCCGAACCCGTCGGTCGAGTTTCCAGTGGAAGATTGGTGGCGGAGGGGGAGAACTTGGACCACGACGCACTTCTTTCATTTTTAGACACTCGAACACGGGACATGCCGGCTTGGTAGCTTTCCCACGCTAAGTTGCCACACGACAATTTGTTAAATCGGCCCCGCGAGGATCCTTTTGTTCAATATTGCCGTTTGAAACCTGTGTAGGAAACTTCGAAGCGCAGCATCTCGTCGGGACGGCTATACAGTCCCCAGCCAGGATGATCGAGACACATGTGAGTGAAGCGTTGACGGTCAGTGAGAGAATTGCGGCGTGTTTTGGGATTAGTGCTGCAAGGGCGCTGGCAATCAGGCCTCTTTACGAGGCAAAGCTCGCTGTCGTCCATCTCGAGCACTCCTATGACAATGGCGAACATACAATCCTCCTGCCGGCTGATGACGCCTTTCTGGTCATGCTTTATCTCGTCGACGTTGATCATTGTGACGTCCGCCCGGACGGTGCACGGACACCTCTGAAGGCCTATTCCAGAGGTTCTATGTGTCTTATCAGTCTGAGGAACGGCGCCGCAATTTCTGTTCGTGGCCGCTTCGAAGCACTCGCGTTTCATATCCCAAGCGCGCTTTTTATCGAGCTCGCTGAGGAAGCAGGCGAGCCGCGTATTGATGACCTCATAACCTGCCGCGGGATTGACGATCAGGTGGTCCGCAATATCGGCGCTGCACTGATACCGATGTTCGACATGCCGGACGAAGTCAGGGACACACTGCTTCCTCATATCGGATTAGCGCTAAGCGCCCATCTTGCGCATCGTTATGGGCGGTCCCCCATCCAGCACCTTTCGGGCACCGGTCAACTGTCTCCGCTGCAAGAAAAGCGCATCAAGGCGTACATAGCTGCGAACCTATCAGGCGGCACACCGGTCGATAAGATCGCCGAAGCGTGCGGGTTTTCAGTCGATGAGCTCTGTTCCGGATTTTTGAGCACGACCGGGCAGTCAGTTTCGGAATGGATCGCGTCATATCGAATGAGCAGAGCCCAATCGCAACTGAGCAGAACCGGTGAAACTATTGCCCGGATCGCTGCAGAGTGCGGCTTTCCTGACGAAAATGAATTCGTCGCAACCTTCACGAGGGCCGAGGGAGTGCCTCCTGCGGCTTGGCGCTTGCGCAACCGACACTGACGGAAACACAATCGCGCAGCACTGCTCTTGAGCTAAGCTTCAGAACAGAAAACTCACGGCGATGGCCATATTGGTCGAGCTTGTGTGGCCGGATCCGGGTGCGGCCGAAACGGCCTCACCCGGACAGTCCAATTAAGCCTGGACAAATGCCAAGAGGTCGGCGTTCAGGACATCGGCATGGGTTGTCAGCATGCCATGCGGATAACCCTGATAGATCTTCAGGGTGCCGTTCTGCACCAGCTTGACGGAAAGCTTGCCGGCGTTGTCGATCGGCACGACCTGGTCGTCGTCGCCGTGCATAACGAGCGTCGGAACAGTGATTGCCTTCAGGTCTTCCGTCTGATCGGTCTCGGAGAAGGCCTTGATCCCGTCGTAATGGGCCTTGGCACTGCCCATCATGCCCTGCCGCCACCAATTCTGGATAACGCCCGGATAGACCTTGGCGTCAGGGCGGTTGAAACCATAGAACGGACCAGTGGGAAAATCGACGAAGAGCTGCGCGCGGTTCTCAGCTACGCCCTGGCGGATGCCATCGAACACTTCCAATGGCAAGCCGCCCGGATTTGTCTCGGTCTTGAGCATCAGCGGCGGGACGGCGGAAACCAGAACGGCCTTGGCAACGCGGCCAGCGGGCTGGCCAAATTTTGCAACGTAGCGGGCAACTTCTCCGCCGCCGGTCGAATGGCCGATATGAACGGCATTCTTCAGATCAAGCGCTTCGACCACGGCGAAGGCATCGGCGGCATAGTGGTCCATGTCATGACCGTCAGAAACTTGAGCAGAGCGGCCGTGACCACGGCGGTCATGGGCGACAACGCGGTAACCCTTCGACAGAAAGAACAGCATCTGTGCGTCCCAATCGTCCGAAGAGAGCGGCCAGCCATGGTGAAAGACGATCGGCTGGGCATCCTTCGGACCCCAATCCTTGTAGAAGATTTCGACGCCGTCCTTGGTGGTGATGTAGCCCATTCTATTGTCTCCTTTGATTGAGGTGGGGGTGGAAGAAATGTTGGCAGCAAACCCGAAAGATGTGGGGAATGCCATGGCGGCTGCGGTGGCAGCGCCGGAAAGCAATGCGCTGCGGCGGGTGATGGAAGGGAAATTCTCGGTCATTGTCGCGTACCGTGATCCTTTGATGGTTGTGATTCGAGGGTAGTGGGGATGCCGCTCTCCCGCGTTGCTAGGCGGCCCCCGGCCGGTTGATTGTGAGGAAATGCCGGACGACCGGCTTGTCCGTTCCTGAGTGATAGGCGAGGACCTGGCCCTGTAGGTCAGCATCGGCATTTGAAACCCGCTTGTGCTGACGAAGATGCTCTGCCCAGGATTCGACCATGAACCATTCGACGATCTTTTGCGGATCGGCGGAGTCTTCCGTCACCCCCCATCCGTAGGCGCCGTCCCGGCGTCGCTCGTAGGACATCTCATCCAGCGCATGCAGGAAGGCTGTGCGATGATGTTTTTCGACATGGTATTCGATGAGGATCAGAACAGGTCCGCGGTCGTGGGCGACAGGCTCGGCGACCAAGGGTTCTGGCCAGTGATTGGACGGCACCATATCCGCGTCGCCGGCCGGCAGCTTTAAACGATGCATGATGAAGCCTGCAACGAGCAGTCCCACCGCGCCGATCAGCAGCGCTCCCGGCACCCCAGCAGCTTCACCAACGGCGCCCCAGCCAAGGCTACCTGCCGTCATCGCGCCATTGAAGACGGTGAGATAGACCGCCAGCCCGCGACCGCGGACCCAGTTTGGGAGCACGGCCTGCGCTGCGCCATTCAGCGTGGTCAGGGCAGTGATCCAGGCGCCTCCGAGAAAGAGCAGAACAATGATGGCGACCCATTTCGGCGGCGCGAGCGACAAAGCGCCCATGACGAGTGCTGTGATAACAGCGGCACCGAGCAGCAGGCCATCGGCATTAAAACGCTCGCGCAGTTTAGGCATGAGCAATGCGCCGCCGATCGCGCCGGCGCCAACGGCGCCAAGCAGGATACCGTAGAAGCCTGCGTCACCGCCGAGCAACTCTCGGGCGACGAGCGGCAGGAGTGCCCAGATGGCACTCGCGAAGGCAAAGAAGATCGCCGCACGCAAAAGTACGACATGCAAGGGCTTGCTGGCGCGGGTGTAGCGCAGGCCTGCACGGAACGCGCCGAAGAAGCCTTCCGCCAATGCATCATTCGCGTTCTTTGCCCGCGGCCACCAGACGAGCGCCGCGATGACGACGAAATAGCTCGCAACATCCGCGCCATAGGTGACGCCCGCGCCGAAGGCAGCAAGGAGCAGGCCGCCGGCAGCCGGCCCGATCGACCGGGCGATATTGATGCCGAGCGAGTTGAGCGCGACGGCGTTCTTGACGTCTTCTCTCTTCACCAGT
Organism: Rhizobium sp. PRIMUS64; assembly: GCF_023006465.1. NCBI lineage: Bacteria > Pseudomonadati > Pseudomonadota > Alphaproteobacteria > Hyphomicrobiales > Rhizobiaceae > Rhizobium > Rhizobium sp. PRIMUS64. Next base: position 98,931 of record NZ_JALBGX010000003.1, read on the forward strand.
TCGGGTACGATCGCCTGCCAGGTCGGCCCCATCAACGCGGCGCCGATGCCGCCAAGGAAGGTCAGGCCGATCAGCGCACCGACCGAAAGCATGCCGGTATTTGCCAGGATCATGAGGCTTACGCTGACCGACGCGAGCAAGATCTGCACGGCGATCAGGAATTTGCGGCGATCGAGAATATCGGTGAGCACGCCTGCAGGTATCGCCAGGAGGAAGATCGGCAGGGTTCCGGCCGCCTGCACCAGCGCGACGGCCGCCGGCGAGGCCGATAGATCGGTCATGAGCCAGGAACTGGCGACATCGCGCATAAAGCTGCCGGTATTTCCGAGGACGGTTGCCGCCCACAGAACTGCAAAGACGGGCTGGGCAAGGGGGGCAAAGCTGCTCCCGGAGGATTTGGTAGTGCTCATTTGCCAGCTCCCTTGGTCAGATCAATTGTCGCGACAATGATGAAAGCGCCAGCGAGCCCGAGATGTTCGAAGAAGGCATTGGTTGCCATCATGCGGTCCATGCCCGGGGGCAGCTCCCAGAAACGAAGGGCGATAAGGGTAGCAAAGAGTGTGAACCCGGCGAGCGCCAGCGCACCTGCCCAGCGAAGGATCCCCGATACCACCATGGCCGAAGCCACTAGTTCGAAGGCGATAACGGCGACCGCGAAGAATGCCGCCGGATGCAGACCGAAATGGTTCATTTCAGCGATTGCGCCCTGGAAATCGAAGAGCTTGGTGAGCGGCCCCTGGATATAGGCCGCGCAGAGAGCGAGGAGCGCGACGAACCGTGTCGCTGGTGCAGTGATGATCCGCGCAAGAGGAGAGCCCCGGTGACGGCTGGACGAAAAATGATCAATCATGTCTGCTCCTGTCGTGTTGTCGATCAAAACAAGCGGCTTTGTTTGCCGCTGGTGGAGCGATATTGGCCAGAAAGATTATCGCCAACAATTGCATCAATTATTTCGATTTAATTGCGATTTTCGCAATAAACGATCCGATAGAGCAAATTGGGCAGCGGAGGCCGCTGCCACTCAATGCGGGCGCGATACCGCGCGGCGTCACACGGCCCAGCAGGCACAACCAAGCGCGCCGAAGAAGCCCTTGAGATCGGCAATCGGCAGCTTCGATGTCCAGGCGCCGGCGTGGTCGTGACCATGGACATTGCAGGAACTGGCGCAACCGCACGTCGAGATCGCGGTACGGCGCAAGGAGTTCATGCCTGCGCCCTGCGGTTCGCCCCATGCCGCGTAGCCGCCGAACGTGCGCACGGGAGACCAGTCCGGCATCGCAGGAGGCACGTCGTTCTCGTCGAGTGACTTGAAGTCGCCCGCACCGAAGACGATCTTGCCGCCGACCATGGTCAACTGCGAGGACAGAAACGAGATCTCATCCTCTGGGCAGGTGAAGAAGTCCCTATCCGGCACGACGAGATCGGCGAACTGGCCCTTCTCGATGCGGCCCTTCTTGCCTTCCTCGTTAGAGAACCAAGTGACCTTCTCGGTCCACATGCGCAGCGCCGTTTCACGGTCGAGGCAATTGGCGCGGGGATAGAGCTGCATGCCGCCGACGGTCTTGCCCGTTACCATCCAGGACAGCGAGACCCACGGATTATAGGAGGCGACGCGCGTCGCATCGGTACCGGCAGAGACGTTGATGCCCTTATCGAGCATGCGCCTGATCGGCGGTGTCGCTTCTGCAACGCCGTGGCCGTATCGCTCGACGAAATATTCGCCCTGATAGGCCATGCGATGCTGCGTGGCGATGCCGCCACCGAGCGCTGCGATACGGTCGATCGAGCGATCGGAAATCGTCTCTGCATGGTCGAAGAACCAGTTCAGTCCCTCGAGCGGGATGTCCTTGTTGACCTTCTCGAACACATCGAGCGAGCGGCTGATCGTTTCGTCATAGGTGGCGTGAAGCCGCCAGGGCCAGCGGTTTTCGGCCAACACCCGAACGACGTCCTCCAGTTCGCCCTCCATTTCCGGCGCCATTTCGGGCCGTGGCTGGCGGAAATCCTCGAAGTCAGCCGCGGAGAAGACGAGCATTTCGCCAGCGCCGTTGTGGCGGAAGTAGTCATTGCCCTGCTTGTATTTGACCGACTGCGTCCAGTTAAGGAAATCCTGCTTCTCTTCCTTCGGCTTCTGCGTGAAGAGATTGTAGGCCAGACGTACTGTAAGCTGGTCCTCGTCCGAGAGCTTCTGGATCACCGCATAGTCGTCCGGGTAATTCTGGAAACCGCCGCCGGCATCGATAACGCCGGTGATGCCCAGCCGGTTCAGTTCGCGCATGAACTGGCGGGTGGAATTGACTTGATATTCGAACGGAAGCTTGGGCCCTTTCGACAAAGTCGAATAGAGAATGCCGGCATTCGGCTTGGCAAGCAAAAGGCCCGTCGGATTGCCGTTGGCGTCGCGGGTAATCTCGCCGCCTGGAGGGTTCGGCGTGTCCTTGGTATAACCGACGGCGCGCAACGCGGCACCGTTCAGCAAGGCGCGGTCATAGAGATGCAGCAGAAAGACAGGCGTATCCGGTGCAATAGAATTGATCTCGTCGATCGTCGGCAGGCGTTTTTCCGCGAACTGGTGTTCGCTGAAGCCTCCGACGACACGCACCCATTGCGGAGCAGGCGTGATCGCCACCTGTCGTTTCAGCATGTCCATCGCATCGGCGAGCGACCGCACGCCGTCCCAGCGAAGCTCCATGTTGAAGTTCAGGCCACCGCGCACGACGTGCGTGTGGTTGTCGATCAGACCAGGCAATACACGCTTGCCCTTGAGATCGACGATCTTCGTATCGGGTCCGGCAAGCACCATGACGTCACGGTCGGTGCCCACGTCCATGAATAGGCCGTCCTTGACGGCGATTGCGGTGGCGTTCGGATTCGCGCGATCAAGCGTCGTGATCAATCCATTGTGAAGAACGATGTCTGCGTACATGGAAGCGGCTCCGGTCTTGTTGGGATCGGCGGCATTGGCCGGTGAAAACAAGTTTGAAAAGGCGAGGCTCGATGCTGCGCCCAGGAATGTGCGGCGCGTCGTCATCAGCTTTTCCCCGATGTCGGATCGTCGCTCGGGGAGGGCGTCTTCGCTATATTCAGCCCACCTTTCGGGAGGTGACCGAACACGTGCGGCTTGACCTGATGAAACCAGGAGACGGCGGCAGGCTCGCGAGCCCAGATGCTCTTTGCCAGCGGCACGAGCTGCTCGCCGACAAGGATGCCGAGCAGCCCGATGAGCGCGACGACAGGCGGCGCAGGCGAGCGGACATTGAGCAGGCTGTAGATCACGCCCACCAGCAGGCCGGCACCAAGTGAAAGAAGATAGAGTTTCATGGGGAACCTCGCGTGGTGAAAGAAAATCACTCCGGCAGGACGCAGCCGGCCGGAGTGATTGACGGTTTACTTGGCAGGGTTCGGGCCGATCCGCTTGCCGTGCTTGACGCGTTCGGCACCACCGTGGACATGCGTAACAGCATAATCGATGCCCATGCCGTAAGCGCCGGAATGCTCCTTCACCAGCGACGTGACCGCGTCGTAGGTTTCCTTGCGGGCCCAGTCGCGCTGCCATTCCAGCAGGACCTGCTGCCAGGTGACCGGAACGACGCCGGCCTGCACCATGCGGTCCATCGCATATTTGTGCGCATCGACGGAGGTGCCGCCGGAAGCATCCGCAACCATGTAGATTTCGTAGTCGGTATCGTTCATGCAGGAGAGCGCGAAGGTCGTGTTGCAAACCTCCGTCCAGAGGCCAGCGACGACAATCTTCTTGCGGCCATCGGCAGCCTGCTTGGCAAGTGCGTCGCGGACGTTCTGGTCGTCCCATGAATTCATCGATGTGCGCTCAAGGATGTCGTTCTCGGGAACGACGGCGAGCAGTTCCGGGAAAGTGTTACCCGAGAAGCTGTCGGTCTCGACGGTGGTGATTGTGGTCGGGATGTTGAAAATCCTGGCGGCCTTGGCAAGACCGACGACATTGTTCTTCAATACCTGGCGGTCGATCGACTGAACGCCGAAAGCCATCTGCGGCTGCTGGTCGATGAAGATGATCTGACTGTTCTGCGGGGTGAGGACCTGAAGCTTGCTGGACATCTCGTATCTTCCTTTGGCTGAGTTGAAGGTAGGTAATGGGGCAGGGAAGGCGGCACGTCTTGAAAGTTATGCCGCCTTATTGTTGGAAAGCGACGTCAGGCGGCGAGCGGTGCCAGCCCGGCCTCGATCTGTTCACGATAAGGCTCGTACCGTGCCGGCAGCTTCAAAGCCTCGCCGAGGCGTGCCGTATCTTCGTCGCGGTCGAAACCGGGTTCGTTCGTGGCGATTTCGAACAGGACGCCGCCGGGTGTCCGGAAGTAGATGGCCCAGAAGTAATCACGGTCGATGACAGGTGTTACCTGGTAACCCGTGTCCATCAGGGCCTTGCGGACTTCGAGCTGCTTTGCGCGGTTCTCGACGGCGAACGCGATGTGGTGCACCGAACCTGCGCCCTGCCTTGCGAAAGGTGTGTTCGGAAGGACCTCGAGGTCGATCGTATCCGCACCATTGCCGCCGGGGATGATGAAGCGGGTGACGGCACCATCCGTTTCGGCGCGCTGGTAGCCCATGAACCCAAGCAGTTCGGACGTGGCAGCGGTGTCATGCAGGCGGAACTTAGCACCGGTGAAGCCCCGGATGCCAACGCTTTCGTCGATGCCGGCACCAGTCCAGGCCTTGCGGCCATCATTTTCCGTTTCGACAAGGGCAAACCCTTCGCCGTCCGGCCCTTTGAACAGGAGGCGGGCAGCGCCGAAGGCAGTGTCGGTAAGCAGGTTGACGGCTCCTTTTGCCGACAGGCGATCCTGCCAGAAGGAGAGTGAGCCCTTAGGCACTGCGAACTGTGTTTCGCTGACTTCGCCAACGCCTGGGCGGCCGCGCATTACGTCGGGAAAAGGGAAGTAGGTCATGACGGAGCCGGGGGTGCCGGCCTCATCACCGTAATAGAGGTGGTAGACGTTGGGGTCGTCGAAATTCACGGTCTTCTTGACGCGGCGCAGGCCAAGCGTGTCCGTGAAGAACGCGTTGTTCTGCCGGGCATCCGATGCCATCGACGTGATGTGATGCAGTCCCTTGATATCCTTGATCATGATGCTCGCCCTTCCGCGGCTGCGTTGGTTTGTCTGGTGTGATTGAAAACCTACGCCCGTTGATCATCGGTCGGAATTGCAATAATAATTGTCAGTGAATTGCCTCAGGTGAAATAATCAATGAACGACTACAAGCTGCTTCGAACCTTTCTGCTGGCCGCCGAGAAACGCAACTTCGCGCAGGTCGCACGCGAACTCGACATGACCCCGGCCGCCGTCACGCGGGCGATCGCGGCCCTGGAAGAAGACCTGGGCGTGCAACTCTTCATGCGGACCACGCGCCAGGTGTCGCTGACGACCGACGGCGCGATCTTCGCCGCCCAGATACAGCCGGCGGTGCAGGCGTTGGACAACGCGCGCAAGGACGTGATGAATACCCACAAGGCCGATCATGGCCGCCTGCGAATCAGCGCGCCGACCTGGTTCGGCCAGCAGGTCCTGCCGCCCATCCTCTCGGCCTTCAAGGAACGCTACCCGAAGATCAGCTTCGAGATCTCGCTTGCGGATGGACTCGTTGACATCATCGATGACGACTATGATCTGGCAATCCGCATTTCCGCGGCACCCTCGGACAAGTTCACGATCTGGCGCAAGATCAGCGTCGTGCGCCGTATCCTCGTCGCAGCGCCAGGCAGCCGGTTTTCCGACATGAAGCATCCGAACGAGCTCATTCCAGACGATTGCCTGGCCTATAGCGGTGACAGCAAGCGGGAGACCTGGACGCTGTCGGACGGCAGTGGTAGCGCCACGATTTCTGCGGGCCGGGCATTCAGCGCCAATAGCGGAGAGGTGTTGGCGAGGATGGCGGCCGACGGCGTCGGGGTCGCCATGCTGCCCAAGTTCCATGTGGCCGAGCACCTGAGGACCGGACGGCTCGTCCACGTCCTGCGGGACTGGGCGCCGCCAGACTTATGGTTGACCCTGTATTACCCCCCGTATCAGGTGCTGCCGCCCCGTATCGCCTCGTTCTCGAAGTTCTTCGAGCAACAGATCCCGGCGTTTATATCGGTAATTGAATGAACTGAGTTTTTAAAAGGTTTTCGAAAGGGATATTGCTGCACCCGACGGGCTTGGCTTTTCAACTGGCTCTATTGTCCACCAAGGGGCCGCTAGTTCGAATCCTTTCAAGGCGCCGAATTTTTTTGGGCGGCAAGGTCTTCAAATCTGCGAGCGTATTTCATCAGCGATAGGTTGACGTTCCTCAGAATGGGACCTGACCCTGAAAAACTGTATCAGCTTAGCGTTGGTGCGGGGATCAGCAAATATGCGGAATTTAGTCTTTGATAGGTCGCTTATTTCGTTGCCGGCGCCGATGTCTCGCAGCGAACCGATTTCGGGCGTCCACAGGCAAGCATTCGGTTAAGAATGGTGACGCCGATCGTAGCTTCTGTCTGCTGCGCACGGAATGAACGAGCACGTAGCCGCGGACCGATGACGCCCTTGTATCGACCCATCGCGGTTTCAACCAAAGCTCGTTTGCCATAGCCGGTGGATGTCTGCCATGTCAGCCGGCCATCTATCTGCATGGAGGCGATGTGGTCGTCTCTCTGGCAGCATGCTTGGGCGTTGGGCCGTTCAACAGCGTTCGAGCGCGGTGGAATGACACCCTTGCGCCTGGGCTGTGAAGTAGGACAGCGTCATAGGTGGGAGTGCCATCGTAAGCTCCATCGGCAGTGAACTGGTCGATCTCTTCGTCGATCTGATCCAGTAACGGCTCCAGCTTCGAGGCATCGCCGACTTCCTGATTTGTCAGACTATGTGCAATGATCTCGCCACTGTCGGCATCAACAGCCAGGTGCAGCTTTCGCCAGCCACGTCGGGACTTTGCACCATGTTTTTCTTCCAGCCATTGGCCGGCGCCATAGATCTGCAGTCCAGTGCTGTCGACCAGAACGTGAACGGGGCCATCCGCCACATGCTGCTGGTCGTTGCTTCTGGCCGATGGCTCCCAAGTTCTGGCCCGTCGGCTCAGCGTGGTGTGATCGGGCACTGGCAAACCCAATCCCATCATGTCGAGCACCGAACTCAGAAGCCCTTCGCTCTGGCGCAAACGCAACCCGAATACCATGCCCAGCATCAAAGTGGTTTCGATCGCCAGATCACAGTAACGCGGCTGGCCCCCTCTCGTCTTGCGACGTGGCGCGGCCCAACCGATAAGTGCTTCCGGCGTTACCCAAAGGGTTAAACTGCCACGGCGGCGAAGACCCGCCTCATACTCCGCCCAGTTCGTCACTCTGAACTTCATTTTACCGATGTGATGGCAGCGGGCGGCGTTATGTTTGTGTGGCATGCTTGACCAGTCAAGCTATTTTCGATCCCCGCCGCATAGGCGCAAAACGTTGAAATTTGATCCCTGCACCAAACGCCTCGCTGAGGTCGAAGGCGAGGACGGCTACCAGCTGATTTGGTCTCGCCCCAACCAGGATTGAGATCCGGCGAAGGCCCCGCCACCGAGCGGGGCCTCTCCCGCTCTGACTTTTTTCCGCCGTTCTTCCTTATTGGATGAAAATGGATGGAAAAATGGAGCCTAGTATGTCATATCCCATTCGGATGGAAACGGATGGGATAATGGATGACGACCCTTGATCTCGCGAAATTGCGTATCACGCCTGAGATCCTGTCGTTGATCGCCGAGATCGACGAATTCAAAGGCGCATGGCGAGCGCTCGGTCGTATCGCGCCAGATCGGCTCTCCAGCTTGCGCCGGGTCGCGACGATCGAAAGCATCGGCTCTTCGACCCGTATCGAAGGCGCAAAACTGAGCGACCGAGAAGTCGAAAGACTGCTCTCGAACCTCCGTATCGGCTCGTTCACAAGCCGAGACGAACAGGAGGTCGCAGGCTATGCCGAGGTAATGGAAACGATCTTCTCCGCCTTCGACGCGATCCCGCTTGACGAAAATCACATCCGCCAACTCCATCGCGATCTACTCGCTCACTCGACTAAGGATGAGCGACACAGGGGAAACTGGAAAACCCTTGCCAACAACGTCGAAGCCTTCGACGAAGATGGACGAAGCCTGGGCGTCGTCTTCGCGACAGCATCCCCCTTTGATACGCCAGGCCGGATGTCGGAACTGGTGTCCTGGCAACAGGCCCAGGAGAAGGATGGGACGTTCCACCCTCTGCTCATCGTCGCTGTCTTCGTGGTGGTCTTTCTGGAAATCCATCCATTCCAGGATGGCAATGGCCGCCTGTCGCGAGCCTTGACCACTTTGCTGCTCCTTCGGGCGGGTTATACCTACGTGCCATACAGCTCTCTCGAAAGCGTTGTCGAGCAGAACAAGGAAGCCTATTACCTCGCGCTTCGCCGAACGCAGGGCACGATCCGGACAGATCAACAGGACTGGAACCCGTGGATCGAGTTTTTCCTCCGGAGCCTGCAGCGCCAGAAGCAGCGACTCGAGCGCAAGATCGAGCGTGAACGTATCCTGCTGGGCGACCTGCCGGAGTTGTCGGTCTCGATCCTCGAACTTGCGCGTGAGCGCGGGCGCGTTACGGTGATGGACGCGGCCAAGGCCACAGGCGCAAGCCGCAACACCGTCAAGGATCATCTTCGGGTGTTGACCGAGCAGGGGCATCTGACGCTTCATGGAGCGGGTCGCGGGACCTGGTACGGCCTAACTTGAAGCCGGAGTGATTGGTCCGCCGATGCGTCGGGATCGGAGCCATGGCCCAACTGGGCCGTGTTGCGTGGATCGGCGCGGATCTGATACCAGGCGACCGTTTTTGGTCCCAGGATATTTGGATGCCGCATAAGTTCAATGAAGACCGCAGGCACAAGATAGCCAAGCAGAAGTTTAAGGTCACGAACTGGGCGGCTTATAATGAAAGCCTTCGCCAGCTTGGTGATTTGACTGTCTGGGTGAGCGATGAGGCGCTTTCTCAATGGTCGGCCCAGCGCCGGACGTCTCGTGGCGGCCAGCCGAAATACTCGGACCTGGCGATTACGATGTGCCTGACCGTGCGTGTTGTTTACGAATTGCCTTTGCGTCAAACCCAAGGCCTGATGCGCAGTATCGCGGCGCTGTGCCGGATTTCTCCACCCTGTCGCGCCGGAGCAAGGGACCGGCTTTGCCGCCAGTGCGGCGGCGAACGGCCTGCTGGAGAGGCCGGTTCATCTGGTGGTGGACAGCACCGGTCAGAAGGTCTTTGGTGAAGGCGAATGGTTGGAAAACAAGCACAAGATCAAGGTGAAACGCAAAAGATGGCGCAAACTGCACCTTGGTCTCGATCTTGTAAGCGGAGAGATTGTCTGCTCCGATCTGACCACAGACGATGTCGGTGATCCCACAGCCCTGTCAGATCTTCTGGGCCAGATTGATGGTCCGGTCGGCAAGTTTATCGCCGATGGCGCCTATGATGGCGCGGCGACCCGTGATCTTCTGACGACACGCCTTGGTGAGATCGTCGAGGTCATTATCCCGCCTCCCAAGACCGCCGTTGCCAGTTCTCAATCAGCGCTCAATCCGACGGTTCGCGACCGGCATATCGCCGATCGAGACCAAGGGCCGGATGGCCTGGCAGAAATCCACCGGCTACAATCAGCGCAGCCGGGTAGAGACCCAAATGGGCCGATGGAAGACGGTCATTGGGCCGAAACTCAAAGCCAGGAACCTCGACAATCAGAAGACCGAAGCAAAAATCGGCGTCCGAGTTCTCAACCGGATGACTGAACTTGGCCATCCCGAGTTCAGTCGCGTTGCATGAAAAATCCAAAGGGTAGGGCTATCACGTCAAAAAGCTGATCGCTGCAACACGGCCAAGGCGGAGCGGCCGGAATAGAGCCCGGCGCGACCGTGGCCGTGGGCAGCCGTCTTGAATGAAAGTAATCAAATCTGTTTTCAACATCCCGCGGCGTCAACATGTAGTCGATGAGCGCGTCACTTCGGATCGAAAATTCATGGCGAGAGGATAATTAACTTGATTATTTGATTCAGGTTTAATACCAATAAAAATGCAACTGCCGGACACAGTTTGCCACCACCGAGGCCGGAGTTCGTCGCTCGCCTCATCGATTGTTCACGGATGTCCAAGGAACGAAAATGTCGATTCAATCTACCAGACGTTTAAATCAGGAAATACTGGAACTGCCGGCGTCACGCTTCACGAATGGGCAAGGCGGCGGCGCCATTGTTGAAGGAAGCTATGCTGTCTACAGAGATCTTACCGGCCCCGGGGACGACGATTGGTGCGGCGAAGGTTACTTCGTACCATGGTGCCCGAATACCTGGTGACCTAGATTCTGATTTGCTTCCTTAGTAACGCAATTAGCTTTCCGCTCATCCGGTCTTCTAGCGTGAGCGGAAAGTCCATCATCTGGACTAGGACACCGCCGAATACAGGCGGAAATTACATCGCCACGGCGATCCGCTACGAGATTCCTGCCAATGTACAGATCACGTTTTATGGGACCGCTGCGGATATGCGCCGGAGACGGGCGGCTTCAAGTGCAGAAGCTGTCCTTCACGAAAAAGGATGACGCGTTAGCATTTAATACCGCTGATATCCAAGGCGAGAGTACCGGCGCGTCCATAGGGGTAACCGATCAGCGTATAGTAATAACGAATGCTTTCGGCTCCGATGCCAGGGTGTACATCCACAGCGATGAGGGCGGTATCTCGATATACAGTTCTCTATCGGAAGTCATGGCGCGTCATAGGCCCGGGGTCAGCGCCGATTCTCTGCTCAAAGATTGCTTAGGCGTCGTGGAGTACGAATTCGGAACGCTGCTGGAAAACGTTAGCACTTTGCCTGCCGGCTCGACGGTCGAGATACATCCGGACGGAGGCAATATCCGCCTTATCTATTCCGCAGATGCTTTTTCGGATGACGTTGAACAGCGAGACGATATCGCCGAAACATTCGAGGCAACCGTTGAGAGCCTGATCCGCAATATAGAGCAGCCTATCGTTCAGCTTTCCGGAGGCACCGACTCCACCGCGATTTTACTTGCCGCAAGGGCGGTGAAGAACCCCAAAAACATTCTCGCTGTCACGTGGTATGACCCAAATGGAAGCGCGCATCAGGACCTGCAGTATTCGCAAAACCTATGCAGCCGCTTGGGCATTCGCCAGGAAGTCATCACGGTAGACCCCAGTCTCTTGCTCAGCGTTCCAAACGCTGTCGAATTACCGCCGCGTGTGTCGACCAGCATGGCGTTTGCGGAATTCCTAAATTACAAGTTCGACCTCCTGAAGGAAAAAACATCTGCGAAAGATATCTGCGTCCTGAACGGGCATGGTGGAGATCACCTGTTTTTCGACCCAATGCCATCCTCTGTCCTCATTGACGCTTTTGGTCAAAATGGGATCGCATATGCGCTTAGGAAAGCAAGGGAATATTCGAGGCTATATTCGATAAGTTTCCCGCAAATATTGGGTAGCCTCTTCCGATCAGTTGCGAGAAGGCAATATTCAAACGGGTACCCGTTGCCCTTCAAACGTGATCTCCAGATGATCTCTTCGATCGGACGCGGAGAAACAAGCTCCCGCAACAAGCGGATACCCGCCAAGGAACAACATATCCGGACAATCCGCAGGGCCGTTTACGAAAACTCTCTGTCGATCACGCCTCAACATGGTGTTCGTGTTCGACACCCCTTCACCGAGGGCAGATTTCTGGCGGCGTGCTCTCGCTTTCCAGTCCATGAGCTATTCAACGAAAAACACACGAGGCTTCCATTTCGTGAGTCGCTTCTTCGCAGATACAACGACACCGCGATCCTGAGAAGCGACAAAGGTCAAATAACCAGCGCGTTCCAACGTTCGCTAAAACTCAAAAGAAAATGGATCGCCGATCTAATACTGAACGGAGTGCTCGCCAGATCCGGTTTCCTAGAAGAGCAGGCCATACTTAACATGATCGATACAAGTTCGCTCGGCGTGGGCGGATTTAGCAGCGCGCTTTTGAGAATTATATCGGCAGAGCTCCTCGCGCTCTCAATCTATAAATAGTTGGGCATCCGGATGCAATTTGGTTTTGCAGAGCACGTACATCACCTGCTGCTGGTCGACGAGTACATACTGCTGGACGAGGTGCGAGACCGGTACGTCGTTTTGGACAGGGAGTGGAGCGAGCGGCTGTCGCTGATACTTGCCGATTGCGAATCCGATCCGGATGGCGCCGCGATGTTTCTGAACCGCGGGCTTCTTCACGCAAGAACCGGCGGCCACCAATTCGTATCGACCGTTAGCAGCGCCGATTTCGGCATCGACAACTATGAATGGAGGTCCACTTCGCGGTTTCGAAGCGACCAGCGTGAACTGAGGGCGTTTCCGGCAATAGCATTCGCGATCGCTCGCAGCTATTGGATGCTGAAGAGGCACGGCCTGCACGGCGCTCTACAGAAGCTGCGCCAGCTCAAAAAGACCGCCCTTTCCAGAGACGTTGTACAGACTGCCCATGCTATCGAAAAAGCCAAGATCGCCGCAGATATGGTCGCCCTCTGCGCAAGGTGTCTTCCGTTCAGACACCAATGCTTGGAAGCGTCGCTGGCGGCATCAATGTATCTGCTCTCCGCCCGTGTAAACGTCGATTTCAAGATCGGCGTTCAGCGATACGACTTCCTGGCGCATGCGTGGATTGAAGTTGGGGGTCAAGTGATCGCCGACGATCCTTCGCTTCCGCACCGGATGCCAACACTTTTAGCCATATAAGGTTGAACATGAACAGATTGCTTGAGACATTCAAGAACGATTGGCTGATACCTTATCAGCGCGCTCTGACCCTGGTCAAAAAAGAGTACAATGGATTTCCGTTACATTTCGGCCTGGTGTCCTTGTTCTCGTTGGCCTTAAGCGCGGCCGGGATGGCTGTTCCATACCTGCTCCGATGGACAATCAATCTTATGAGCCTGCCGCCGCAGGAAAGAGGCGCCTACCTCGTATTCCTTGCCGCCGGCGCTTATGCTGTCGTTTGGACTAGCACCAAAGTCTTTGAGTTTCTTAAGGGGACGCTATCCGCAGCGGTTCTGGCTCGATGCGATGCCGCAATCAACCGCGGCATCTATCAGCACATTGTTCAACTCCCGCACGAACAGCAGATTACGCTCGATAGCGGAAGGGTTCTAGCAGATATCAAGAGCAGCGAGAGCAGTTTCAGCCTCATAAGCCATTCAATATTTTGGGTTTTGCTTCCTGTGCTCTTCCAGGTGGCCTTCGTATTCTGCATCCTTTGGGGTGTAATGGATTTACTGTTCGCGACCACATTTACGGCGGCGATGGCCGTGCTGTTCTGGATCTCCTATTGGGTCGCCAAGAAGACGAGATCGATCCACTCGAACATGTACGAAGCGCAAAACGCGATCTCAAGATATCTCAGCGAGCGGTTGAACGCACTGTACGACATCAAGATCAACAACGCCTACGATCGGGAACGCGACTCGCTGAATATCCTTCAGAAAAACAATGTCGACACAATCATTAATTCCAACAGGCAGATGGGCTGGTTATTGGCGTTCCAGTCAGTTTGTGTAGGCGCCGTGCTGCTGATATTCACGCTTTACACCGTGTATTATACGCAATCCAGCTTGAGCAATGTCGGTGACTATATATTGGTCGTCGGATATGTCGTCCAGATTACCGGGCCGTTCACAATGATCGTCGGGTCGCTGCTCCAGCTCGAACGCAGTTACATCGCTCTGGACCGCGGGTTCCGTTATCTCGACATGCCGAAGGAGAGCGCCGACCTCTTGGAGGAGGATGCGAAAGCCAATGGTTCGTCACGAGGATTCGCGGGTGAATACCTTGATATCAGGCAACAGGACCGTGTTATTCTTCAGGATGCTTCGTTCGAGTTCCGTGCAGATAGGTTCTACGCAATCTCGGGCGCGTCGGGTTCCGGAAAAACAACCTTGCTGAATGCGCTGCTGGGCTTGATCCGGCCATCTGGAGGCCAAATCCAATTCAATGGCCTAGACGTTGCCCGGATCGGCTCTCAAAAGGTCCTGGAACACGTCGCCGTCGTGCCCCAAAATCCTCTGGTTTTCTCCGGAACTCTTCGTGAGAATTTGTCCTATGGTGCCGGCGCGTCGATCAGTGAGCACGACCTGAAGGACGTGGTTGCGCGCTTGAAACTCGATGAGCTGAGAGACGTGAGCGCCGGGCCAATTCTGGATATGGTCGTTGGCACGCAAGGGAAGGAACTGTCGGGGGGGCAGCGTCAGAGAATCGCAATCGGTCGAGCGCTCCTTAGACGACCGCAGATTATCGTCCTGGATGAGCCGACTTCCGCGCTCGACCTACAGAGCGAGCACGAAATAATCGCTGCGATACGGGCCTATGTGCCGACCGTGATTGCCGCCAGCCACCGTGAAGCTGTTTTCGAGGTGGCCGATGAGATCTTCGTTTTCGATGGAAAAGGCAATTTGACAAAGTCCGCGCCTACCGCTTCAGAGTTTGACCCTGACACGATCCGATCAAGCGGTGCGAGACAAAGTCCCGCGGATCAAGCTGCTTATTGATCAGGCGCCGGCAGAACGTCTGGTGGCAGGCCTTCCGGATAGCGGTCGGGAATGCATTGCCAGACATAGTGCTCTAGCGACGCTTGAGCATCCTTGCCCGGCACGATCGCCTCCTCGGTATATTGATAAGTCAGCTCGTCCAACGAAAACTTGGCTCTCGCGACGATCTCCACCGTTCGTACTAGCGCCTCGCGGTAGCGCGGAAAAAGGCGCTCCATTTCTTCCGGTGGCTTCAGATAGCGATCGGCATGGCGCTCGCGCTCGAAGCCGACCTCGTCGATCGTCGTGCGGGTGCGAATGCAGGTGACAATGTCCTGCAACTGCCGGCGGCCATGGAAAAGGACGTCATTGGTGACGACCGTTTTCACCTTGAACCGGGCCGCAAGATTGGAAATCTCATGCAGCCGCAGCTGATCGTTTTGGCGACGACGAAGACAGAGCGACACATAGGCGTGATCGCCAAACAGCTCGGCGATCTTGCGCAGCTGGATCCCAAAGGCGTCATCCGGCAGATCCGGCACCAGAATGCCGATCATGCCTTCGGCATAGGCGATGACGTCGTCCCGGTGAAGGATGCAGTTGTTCTTGCCGCCGCGCGACTTTCCGAGCGTGATAAGACGGGTCAGCCGGGAATAGGCAGCCCGGTCGGTCTGCGATCCCCGCCGCAAAAAGTGCTGCCGCTGCACCATCCACCGTACTCGCCCCGCCGTCGGCAAATTCATGCAGGGCGCCGTAGGCAAGGCCACCTCCTGGCAGGACCGCATCGATTTCCGGCACGCCGAAGGAAAGACAGCCAGCCTTTCTGGCGGACACGCCCTCAAGCGAAGCGATGCGCTCGCGCAGATCGGAAATCACCCGTTCACGGGCAGCAGTCATCGTTCACGGCTCCCTTCAAGGTCGTGTTGGCGGCCGACATCATCTCGATCAAAATGCGGATGTTCTCTATCTGTTCCCGCCGACTTGTGCGTGGACTGGCCGCAGTCGATGCGGCACGCGTCGTGGCCGCCCGTGCCGATCAGCTCTTCGATAGCGTCGATGACATGTGGCGGCGCGCGAGCGTTCCGGCAGCATCGTTGGTCGAACTCGCGGAGGCCGATGCTTTCCTGCCATCGCTCGATCTTCAGCGACGCGATGCGCTCTGGGCGATCAAAGCTTTGCGCGATGAGCCGCTGCCGCTCTTTGTTGCTGCGGCCGAGCGCGCGATGAAGACGATCGCCGAGCAGCAGGAGCCGGATGTCGCACTCCGGCAGATGACTGATGGGCACAACGTCATCCAGGACTACAGCCATACTGGTCTGCCCCTGCGCGAGCACCCGATCGCATTCTTGCGCAAGGACCTTGCCGCTCGAAGCATCGTCACCTGCGGAGAAGCCATGTTGGCTAGAGATGGCCGTTGGTTGATGACCGCAGGCCTCGTTCTCGTCCGTCAAATGCCAGGATCGGCAAAAGGCGTGATGTTTCTGACGATCGAGGATGAGACCGGTCCGGCGAACGTCGTCGTCTGGCCGAAGCTCTTCGAGCGGCGTCGGCGCATTGTGCTCGGATCAAGCATGATGGCGATGAACGGCCGCATTCAACGGGAAGGGGAGGTCGTGCACCTCATCGCCCAGCAACTGTTCGATCTGTCGGGCGACCTATCCGCCTTGGCGGATCGTGACGGGGAGTTCAAACTGCCGACGGGTCGTGGCGACGAGTTTTCCCATGGGTCGCCGGGAAGTTCGGATTCGCGAGATCGGGCGCCGGCGGTCAAGCCGAGGGACATTTTCATTCCCGACCTTCATAGCGATACGCTGAAGGTGAAGAGCCGAAATTTTCACTAAGGAATCCAGTGTGACAGCTCTCTTCGATGGAGAATGCGACGGTTCGAATCCCATCAAGGCGGCGGGTGTTGCGTCGGGTCTGCAACAGAGAACGTTGGCCCTCAATGGACGATCAAGCAGCCTCTGCCATTTTCGCTTTAATCCATCCGGCCAAGGTTTTAACGCCGGGATTTTGCCGGAGGTGATGAGCGATCCATAACTGCAATCTGTGTGGCCCGAGGATGAAACTGAAGGGAGCAACAAGTTGTCCTGCATCGATCTCTCGCTGAACCAGATATTTGGGGGCCATGGCGACACCCGCCCCAAAAGTAGCGGCTTGGAGCATAAGATAAAAATGCTCATATTCCTCCGCAATCTGAAGTTCCGGAATTTCACTTCCAACGGCTGAAAGCCACTCTTCCCAAGCTCCTTTCCGCGTTGCAGTGCCCAAGACCTGCGCCGTTCTCAGATCGGCAGAGGATTTCAAGGGATGGCGCAACAGATAATCCGGGCTACAAACGGGCCCGATTTCCTCGCCAATCATGTCTAGAATCACGACATCGTCGGGCGCGCTATACATAGTGTTCCGAATTGCTACGCTGATACCGTCCCTGGCGACGTCGACTTCTCCATAGTTTACATTGAGACGGAAATGGATATCCGGATTAAGTGCCTTGAATTCAGGTAGTTTTGGAATCAGCCAGCACTGCATGATAGTTGCTGAGCACGACAAGGTCAGGGGGCCAGCCGAAAGACGCGCTACCGCCAAGTTAAGGGACCGAAACCCTTCGCTGAGAGTCTGCGCCATCTCGGCCCCCGCCGGCGTGGGCTCCGATGATTTAGAAAGGCGCCGGACCAGCGTCGTCGCGTACAGGCGTTCCAATTCGCGAACGTGACGGCTTATGGCGCCATGGCTCACATCGAGTTCTTGTGCGGCTTTTGTCATACTTCCCAGCCGTATCGTCGCTTCGAACGCACGAAGAGCATGCAAGGGAAGATTTCCATAGGACATGTGACAGCCTCCTTACATACTGCAATAAACAGGATCCCCAGTCAGCAGGACGATGTCAGCTTCACGCACAGCAAAAAAGGTCTGAATTAGCAGACGCTCGACATTTTACACGGGAATATGCTGCCAGCACAGCGATTGGACAGGCATGGAAGACAACTCAATGATTTATTTTTATCTGATGGTGTGACTCAAACTCACATCAGTCGGCTTGCATTGTGCCTGTTTTCAGGGAGCCGCGCGTGTATCATCGCCAGAACGATCATGGGAGTACGGAGGAGGGTCCGGTACGCTTTCGATCGGGGAGGAGATATCGTGACCAATTTAATGCGCCTCGAGGCTGACTATATCCTCGAGACATACATGCCACCGGAACAAGCAGCGGAAATAATTGCCGGTGAACAGTCGAGTGGTACGTTTGTCGCGGTACCTGGCGAAACGCCCGAGTTAAAAGCGTTGGCGGCTGCAAAAGTGGAGTCCCTCGAGACCATCGCAACGTACAATGCTGTTCCAGCCCTCGACGGTCGATATCCGACTGACGCCGCGATGCATTTGCATCAGGTGAGGATGACGCTGTCCTGGCCCATTGCAACTGTTGGAACATCCCTTCCCAACATTCTGGCGACAGTCGCTGGCAATCTTTTTGAACTTGCCTGTGTAACTGGTCTCAGGATCGTCGACATTCGATTTCCCCCGCCGTTCTTCCAAAAATACAAAGGTCCTGCGTTCGGGATTGAGGGAACCAGAGTACTTAGCGGCGTTCAGACGGGGCCGATGATCGGAACGATTATCAAGCCGAGTGTCGGCTTGACAGCAGAGCAAACCGCTTCTCTGGTCCAAGAACTCGTCAATGGCGGGATCGATTTCATCAAGGATGACGAGCTGCAAAGCGACTCTTCAGTCTGCCCGTTTGAAGACCGCGTTGATCGCGTGATGCGGGTGATCAACGGGGCCGCAGAGCGGACGGGCAAAAAGACGATGTACGCGTTCAACCTGACCGGCGATATGGATGAGATGCGGCGACGTCATGACAAGCTTGTCTCAGCTGGTGCAACATGCCTGATGGTTAGCCTGAACTCAGTCGGCATGGCGGGTTTCGTGGGTTTGAGGTCGTTCAGCCAGCTCCCGATCCACGCCCATAGAAACGGCTGGGGTTACCTGACGCGTCATCACTCGCTGGGCTGGTCTTATGTTGCATGGCAGAAGATTTGGCGGCTGGCCGGCGCGGACCACATGCACGTCAACGGTGTCGACAACAAGTTTTCCGAAGACAATGAATCTGTCATTCGGTCGGCGCGTGAATGCCTGACGCCTATGTCGGAAGACAAGCCTTGTCTGGTCATGCCGGTATTCTCGAGCGGGCAGACCGTGCGCCAGGCCCACGCGACATACGCGGGCTTGCAGTCAGACGACCTGATCGTCACAGCCGGCGGCGGGATCGTGGCTCATCCAAAAGGCCCTGCGGCGGGCGTCCAAGCTCTTCGGGATGCGTACCAGGCCGCCACCTCAGGAGTAAGTCTGGAGTCTGCCGCGAGGCGGAGTCATGAATTAAAACTTGCTCTGGAACCGGGCGCATGATTAGCGCGCTCGCATCGCTACCTTCGGGTCCGTTGGTTTCCTTCTACGGCGACGATTTCACGGGATCGTCTGCTGCGATGGAGACATTTGCCTGGCAAGGCATCAAGACGGTGCTTTTTCTCGATGTTCCCTCGGCAGAACGTTTGGCAGAATTTTCCGATTACAGATGCATCGGTATCGCCGGGATAGCGCGCTCCAAAAGTCCGGCCTGGATGGATGCTCATTTGCCCGCAATCTTCGAACGTTTGGGAAAAACGGGCTCTCCCATCGTGCACTACAAGGTTTGTTCGACCTTCGATTCCTCGCCGCAGATTGGCTCTATAGGGAAAGCGGCCGAGCTGGGTGCGGAGCTGTTCCCGGGTCCAATCCCGATGTTGGTCGGTGATCTTGGGATGGGACGGGTTCAGGTTTTCGGCCATCTCTACGCTCAAGCCAGTGGCCAGTATTATCGGTTGGATCGTCACCCAACGATGGCCAATCATCCATCGACACCGATGCAAGAATCCGACCTGGCCCAACATCTGGCTTCGCAGACCAGTTTGCCCATATCGAATATTGACTTCCTCCGACTGAAAGCGGGTGATCCAACAGAGATCATCCCCCAGAACGACCTAGACAAGTCGCAAATATACTCAATTGATCTGCTCGATGAGGAGACGTTGCGCGCCGCAGGACAGGCCATCTGGACCGCGGGCCGGAAGCAGAAGTTCGTTATCGGCTCGCAAGGCGTGCAGGCGGCACTCGCGGCTTATTGGCGTTCAGAGGGTCTCTTGACGGATCCTCAGATCGAAACATCGGTCCAGGCAGTGAACAGGATTGCTGTGGTGTCTGGATCGGTTTCGCCCATGACTGCCGCACAGATCGAGCACGCGACGTCTCATGGTTTTGAGGCCATTCGGCTCGATCTTGGTCGGGTGTCAGATCAGAGTGCGTGGAATGGCGAAATTGATCTTGCGGTGCGTAAATCCAAGTCCGCTCTGTCCGAAGGTCGCGATCCCCTGGTGTTTACAGCCAAGGGTCCCGACGACCCCGCTGTCCGGCAGTTCAAAGATAAATTCTACCACGACCGGGCGACGGCTGAGGCCGCCAACGATCTCATAGGAAGCAGCCTTGGACAGATACTCGATAGGCTGATCATCGAAGCGGGCTTAAGTCGTGTGGTTTTGTCGGGAGGAGACACGTCTAGCCATGCTGCGTTGAGGCTCAAAATCGACGCCTTGACCAGTGTTGCAAAGCTGGCTCCTGGCGGTCCGTTGTGCCGGGCTCATTCTGCAGACCCGTCCAGAAATGGAATCGAGATCGCAATGAAGGGCGGGCAGGTGGGATCTGTCGGCTACTTCGCGGCGGCAAGAGACGGTCAATGAAAGCTTTGCCTCGCTCAGATCCGTGAGGACGGAGCGTGTGCCGGTGTAATGCCGGTAAATTTTGGAGTTAGGGAGGAAACGACTTGCCAGACGAGAATGAAACAAGAGTTGCACTTGTGACCGGTTCCGCAATGGGCATCGGATTTGCGATTGCGCACCAACTCGCGTTGGACGGCTTTGCGGTTATCATCGCCGACATCAACAAGGAAGCCGCAGAAAAAGCTGCGGATGAGCTGAGAGCTGCCAAGCTCAAAGCAGAGTCAGTCGTGATGGATGTCGGCAATCCCGCTTCGATCGCGGAGGCATTTAAAGCTGTTGAGGCCGAACATGGTCGCTGCGATGTCCTCGTCAATAATGCCGGCATCGCCAAGACATTTCCATTTATCGACTTTCCCTATGACAACTGGGCTGCAACGATCAACATCAACGTAACAGGGTCACTGCTGTGCAGTCAGCATGCCGCGCGGCTTATGCAGCGATCGGGTTGGGGCAGGATCATCAACATTGCGTCTGTGGCGGGCGAGCGAGCCGTGGGTCATGGCCGGACCGCATACGGCGTCTCAAAGGCAGCTGTCATCGGGCTAACGCGTCAGATGGCCGCCGAGTTGGCGATCTACGGAATTACCAGCAACGCCGTTGCACCCGGTCCGGTGGACACACCGCTGACCGAGGTTCTCCACTCTGCGGAGTTCAGGGCGACATACACGGCAGCCATTCCGGCCAAGCGTTACGGGAAACCGAGCGAGATTGCGTCGACCGTCTCGTTTCTGGCGTCTGAGGGCGCAAGCTATGTGAACGGTGCGATCATTCCAGTAGACGGCGGCTTTCTCGCAGCCGGGGCGCTCCCGACTTAGACCGGGATCGCTGCGGCAAAGTGAGCCGTGCGGAGGCTTTAAAATGCGCGTCGGTGTGGCGTACGGCCGTTTTGGGACAAATGCCCCTCAGCTGCCGGCACCTCACGCGACGTAGAATTGAGCAGAAATTCAACAGTCAACAAAACAACGTGCAATACCTGGGAGGTAGGGCGCGCAGAAGGGGTGTGCCTAATGGAAAAAATCCAATTTAAGCAGGGTTCTTCGTCAATTCCTTTCTTCAAGACGATGCAAAAAGTCCCGGCTGGGATGATGCTGATCCCGCTCATACTGGGCGTTCTGATCAACTCATTTGCACCAGACGCGCTGAAGATTGGCGGTTTCACCCAAGCATTGTTCAAAGACGGTGCCCTGGCTCTGATCGGACTGCTGATCTTTGCAACCGGTGCGCAGATCACCGGGAGCCACAGTGGCAAGGCAGCCGCTGCCACTACCGGCGTGGTGCTACTGTGCAAGACACTTATCCCGGCGGCGATCGCCGTTGTTCTGGGGCTCATATTCGGGCTTGAAGGCTTCTGGGGGGTCTCGATCCTGGCCTTGCTTGCGATTATGGGCAACAGTAACGGAGCCCTGTGGCTGGCTTTCGCCGGCGAGTACGGCGACGAGCGAGACACAGGTGCCTATGTCGCCAGCGCCTTCGATGATGGTCCGTTTCTCGCCATGATCTTTCTGGGCGCATCCGGCCTCGGGCAGATCCCGTTCATGGCTCTCGTTGCAGCGATTGTCCCGTTTGCTCTGGGTCTGATGGTCGGCGCTGTCGATCGCGAGTGGACCCGTGTACTCGATAGCGTGCCGAGCATCACCATCCCCTTTATGTCCTTTGCCGTTGGAACCGGCATCAGCTTGGGCACAGTACTGACGGGTGGAGTGCAGGGCCTATTCCTTGGCGTTGGCGTCGTTGTTTTCACAGGCGGGCTCACGTACCTCGGCTATCGCTTTTTGTTGCGCCGTGGTTCGAAGAGCGGCATTGGCTTCGCTGCAGGTACAACTGCCGGCAACGCTGTTGCCGTGCCTATGGCCGTCGCCGTCGCAGATCCCCGCTTCCTGCCCTTCGTAGAATCGGCCACCGCGCAAACTGCGACAGCAGTCCTGGTTACCGCCATTCTGGCCCCAATCGTCGCTTCCTGGGTTCTCAAGCGCTCCGGCGGTCTCACTGTGCACGATCCTGTGGCCGCGAGTGTGGTGTAACGAGCCTCCTGTAGGAGAACGGGTACGTGATTTTACTTCTAGACCCACTCATCGCCCCGGTGAAACGCGCTGCCAGCCAGCGCGTTTCAAAGAGCGATCTTCAGGTCGAGGATCCCGGTCAGGAGCAGCAAGAAACGAGGCCTGAACCACGAGCTTTGAATGACATTTCATTGACATGTCAGCAATATGTCACTATCGTTATGTTGGGAGACGGCGCGGGCGAGCAAGAGTGGCTCAGTCCGGTACAAAAATCTGAATTGATAAATGAGCTTGATGTACTGCCACATCTGAATGTGATGC
The DNA here is from genome assembly GCF_023006465.1 of Rhizobium sp. PRIMUS64. NCBI lineage: Bacteria > Pseudomonadati > Pseudomonadota > Alphaproteobacteria > Hyphomicrobiales > Rhizobiaceae > Rhizobium > Rhizobium sp. PRIMUS64. The sequence goes on from NZ_JALBGX010000003.1 coordinate 121,608, forward strand.
AGCTAAGCAAATTAGACCAGAACGCGACCTCGCGGGAGGCTGCCTGGTGCCGTTAATGGCACTGTGACCTCGCTGCCAACAGGCGAACCGGACTTGCACGAAAAAGCCTGACAACGGCGACGCCGATTTCGCGGCGGTGCCCGGACAAATGTACATCATTCGTTGGAGGAGGAGCCGCGACATGAGTGCTGAGGTAACTGCAGCAAGTATGCCCCTTGATGATTTGGACGGCGGAAATCTTGCCGCCAGGGTCTGCGGCATCGATAAAAAGTTCGGCGTGGTGCACGCACTTAAAGGCGTTTCCATTTCGTTTAATCGTGGGGATGTTCACGCGATCGCGGGCGAAAACGGCGCTGGCAAATCAACGCTCATGAAGATCTTGTCGGGCGTGATCGGCGGCTACGACGGACATATCGAGATCGAAGGCGAACGCTGTCGTTTTGACAGCATCCGCGATTCTGAAAAACACGGCGTGTTTCTGGTTCCACAGGAACTCAATGTCGTGCCGGAATTGCGGGTTGGTGAATACCTGTTCCTCAATCGGGAACCTCGCCGCTGGGGCATGGTGGATACGAAGACGCTATGGGCAGACGCGGTCCGCTGGCTGGCAGTCTTCAAACTCGACCTGTCTCCGCTGCTACGCATGGGCGACCTGAGCACGCACCAGCAGCAACTCGTCAGCATCGCTCGGGCCATGACCCAAGGTGTGAAATTGCTCATCCTCGATGAGCCGACGTCGAACCTGACCGAGCGTGAGACCGAACTGATGTTCGAGCAGATTTCCGATCTGCACAAGCACGGCGTGACCACCATCTACATCTCTCACCGGCTCCACGAGTTCGAGCGCATCGCAAACGCGGTGACAGTGATGCGCGATGGCGCGGTCGTCGATCATTTCCGCCTCCAGGGGCAATCAGATACACCACGTCGCGTCGTTCAGGCCATGGTCGGGCGAGACCTGACGGAAATGTATCCCAAGCTCGCTGTCGTAGCTGGCAAGTCAAAATTATCTCTGCGGGAATGGACCATTCCAAATCGCGGGCCGGGGCGTGCCAATCTCGTTGAAAATCTGAATCTCGATGTCCGCGCAGGCGAGGTCCTCGGGATATTCGGCCTGCTCGGTTCCGGAGCCTTCGACCTGACGCGCTCGCTCTTCGGAGCCCATGAGGCGAAGGTGCGGGGTAGGATGGAGATCGGCGGCCGTGCCGTCAGCGTCGTAAGTCCCAGAGACGCCATTCGCAGCGGCATCGCATACATTCCCGCCGAGAGAAAACGCGACGGGCTGATTGAAGCTCACTCGATCACGAGCAATATGACCCTGGCCGCACTCAGTCGTCTCACGCACTTCGGGGTTCTTGATCGCTATGCCGAACTGAAGCGCGTGCAGCAGTATGTGACGAGCCTCAAGGTCAAGTGTGGGTCTGTAGAACAGCCGATTTCGCAGCTTTCGGGCGGAAATCAGCAGAAGGTCGTTGCGGCGAAGTGGCTGCTCACCGCACCGGAGGTCTTTATACTCGAAGAGCCGACGCGAGGCGTGGACATCAATGCACGCGTCGATTTCTACGCGCTTATCAACGACCTCGCTGCGGCGGGCAAGGCAATCATCATCGTATCCACCGATTTGCCGGAGGTGCTGGGCATGTCGGACCGTGTGTTGGCCATGCTCGAGGGGAGGATCGTGCGTGAATGGCCCCGGGGCGAGGCAACGGAGGAGGACGTGATGACAGCAGCTGCAGGTGGATCCAGGCAATGAACATGAGCGCGAGGACAACAGTGACGGCACAAACGACAACGAACAAGGGAGGGACATTCCGGAATCTGCCAGAAATGTTGTCTCATGGCGAGCTTCGGCTGCTGCCGCTGATCATCGTTCTGATGGTGGTCTGGATGGTGATGCAGTATCTCACTGGCGGGCTCTTTCTCAGTGCCCGCAATCTTACCAATTTGAGTGGCCAGGTCGCTATCACCGCACTGCTGACATCCGGCGCCGTCTTGATAATGATCCCGGGCTTCATCGATCTTTCTCTAGGCGCAACCGTTGCCGCCGCCGCCGTGATAGCCGCAATGGCTGGGGCCCAGTTCGAGCTTCCGCTTTGGCAGACCATCGTGGTCACCTTGGGCTTCGGCTTGGTGATCGGTCTTTGGCACGCTTTTTGGATCGCGTGGATGAAGGTGCCTTCCTTCATCGTGACCCTTGGCAGTCTGCTGGCCATACGCGGCTTATCGCTCGTCATCACCAATGCCGAGACGATATCGCCGAGCCCGGATATCCTTGTGATCTCGGACACGTCCTTGTCGGCAACGCTGAGTATTGTCGTCTTGATGGCCTTCTGGCTCGCCTTTGCACTGCTGCAGTTGCGGGAATGGAGGGCTCGGATGCAAGCTGGCATCAAGTCGTCATTTTTTTCCGTCGTCGGCATACCGGTGGTGTCGGTCGGGATCTTTGCATGCGGTGTCATGGTCGTGGCCGTTAGCTACAGGGGTTTGCCTCTGCCAGTGGTTTTCGTTCTGGCGGTTGTCGCCCTGACCGGCTGGCTGCTGCGTTACACTGCGTTCGGCCGACGGCTTTACGCCATTGGCGGTAATCGCCAAGCGGCCTTGCTTGCCGGGATCAATATTCGGGCACATGTCTCGATGGTATTCGCTTTCATGGGGCTGCTCTACGGTTTGGCCGGGCTTGTTCTGGTTGCGCGTCTCGACAGCGCGCCGCCGGGCGCAATGCAGGGGCTCGAACTTAACGTCATCGCCGCAGCCGTGATCGGCGGAACCAGCCTCATGGGTGGCAGGGGAACCGTGGCTGGTGCGGTCATCGGCGCAATCCTGATGGAAAGCTTGTCCAACGGAATGAGCCTCATGAACCTGCCTTCGGCCTACCAGTCCATCACTGTCGGTCTCGTACTTCTCTTTGCAGTCTACGCAGATATGCGCGGACGCGGCGGAAGATTTGGAGACTGATCGAAGCAATCTTCGACAACACGCTGGCTATCGAATTGTCGCCGATGAAGTGCGACAGAAACTGGGAGAGAGAAACATGACAGACAAAGTGGAGAAGTCCGGCATCACACGCCGGCACACGCTCGGCATCGCCGGTGCAGGTTTGCTGGCAGCGCTAGTGAACTTCAAGGCCGTTCATGCGCAAGACAAGAAACTGAAGGTCGGCTTGATCATGCCGAATTACGATCAGCTTCGCTGGAAGAACGCCGACCAGGCATTCTTCGAAAAGCAGGCTGCCGAACTGGGTATCGAGGTCCTTGCCCAGGCCTCCAACGCGTCGGAATCGCTGCAGGCGAGCCAGGTTGAGAACATGCTCACGCAAGGCATCGATGTTCTCGTCCTTACCCCGGTCAATGCGAACGCGGCCAACGCGCTGATCCGCAAGGCCAAGCAGGCCAGCGTTCCGGTTATCAACTACAACTTCCTGATCAATAAGGGCGACGTTGTCTGCTTCCTTGGCCGTGATGCGGTGGAAATGGGCGAAAAAATTGCCCAGGCCGCTGTAAGCGCCCACCCGAAGGGCAACTATGTAATCGCCGCCGGCGAGGAATCGACCAGCGTTGCCAAAGAGACACGTCAGGGCTTCCTCAACGTGCTCAAACCCTTTCTGGACAAGGGGGACATCAAGCTGGTGTCTGACCAGTTCAACAAGAATTGGTCGACCGACAGCGCGCGTGCGCAGGTTGAGAACGCTCTGACGAAGAACAATAACGATGTCGTCGCCGTCCTTTGCGGCAACGACGGCACCGCCTACGGAGCCGTCCAGGCCCTGCAGGCACAAGGGCTCGGCGGCAAGGTCTTCGTCACAGGTGTCGATGCCGAGCCACGCGCACAGGAACTCATAAAGCAGGGCCTGATGGCGCTGTCCAACTTCACGGCCTTCGACCAGATGGGCGTCGAGGCTGCCAAGGCCGCCTTTGCGGTGGGGCAGGGCAAACCGATCGAAGCCTCCGCCACGGTTAACAATGGCCTCAAGGATGTGCCCTGGATCAAGATCCTGAACTTCAATGTCACCAAGGACAATCTCGATCAGGCTAGCAAGGACTTTCCTTGGTGGTTCGCCAAACAGGGTTGAACCCTTGCAGATCCTCAGGCGCCCCACGGCGCCTGAGGTAAACCTGGAAGAGTAAAATGCTTGTCACGGAAGAAGACGCTACGTGGAGACGATCGTAAACAACCAGTTGAATCATGCCGGAAACCAGTCCGGTCTTGCCACCCAGCTCGGAGCGATGATTAGAAGTATGCGAGTCGTGGATTTGTCGCCGACGCTTGAGCGTGGAATTCCAAACTGGCCGATGCATCCGCCGCTCGTGATCGACAAGGCGAGACTGAAGGCGCGCGATGGATATTACAGCCAGTTGCTGATGATTTCTGAACATACCGGCACGCACGTCGACGCGCCTGCGCATTTTCACGATGACCTTATGCACGTGACAATCGATACCTTCCCACCAGACGTGCTTATTGCGCCCGCAGTGCTCTACGATTTTTCGGACAAGGATCTCCAGCCAGGAGATTTGATTTCTTTGGACATGGTGAAAACCTACGAGGCGGAAAAAGGCGTGCAGGTCGGAGAGGGCGAAATTCCGCTGATCAACTTCGGCTGGATGCAGCGTTTCTGGCGCACCGACGATCAGAGTATCTGGTTTGTCAAGAACGCTCCGGGAATCCAGGAGGATGCGATCATCTACTTCAAGGAGAGAGGCATACGCGCGATCGGCTGCGATACCGTTGCATGCGATATGGCCGTGATCGATGGTGTCGGTCAAGAGACGACAGGGCACACCACCCACTGGTTGCCAAACGGCATATTGATTATTGAGATGCTCACGAACCTCCATCAGCTTTCTCTGCGCAGCCTCTTTGTCGCCACTCCTATGAAAATCAAGGAAGGTTCGGGGTCGCCAATTCGTCCTGTCGCTTTCTGTGAACCGTGAAACGTGCTCTTATTAAAGTCAGCAGTTGGCAGCTTTACTTGAGCGCGCGTTCGTTCAATTTACGGGGGCTAACATTCGCGGCGTCTGCAATCGAAACTGAAATTGCTTGGCTGATTGTGAAGGAGAACCTGCATGAAACACAATTCTAGCCCCGATCATGAAGATGGCGGCCCGAAGCGTGTTCTGCTGCGTGATGAAGCATACCAGACGATCAAAGAGTTCCTGCTCACCGAAGAGTCTGAAGAGGTCCTATCGGAACGAACGCTTGCGTCGCGGTTCAAGCTGGGTCTTGCGCCCGTGCGATCTGCAGTCGAACGTCTTCGGGCGGAGGGATTGCTAACGGCGATGATGAACAGCGGTCTCCGCCTCCCGGAAATCACCGCCCGTGAAATTTTAGATTTCTACGAGATGCGGATGGTGATCGAGGTGCATGTCGTCGCCTCGCTCTCAGGCAAACTTTCGGATGATCAATTAAAACAACTGTACGCGATACTGGACGAGCAGGATATCTGCGCGGAAATACGCAATACGAACCGCTACCACCAGCTTGATCTGGACTTTCATACAACGCTTGCCGAACTGCATGGAAATTCCGAGATGGTTCGGGCCCTGCAACAGATGCGCGACAAAATGTACAGGCTTTCGCGGCGCCTGCACCGAATTCATCCCGAGCGGCTGAGTTTGAACGCGCAACAGCACAGGGCAATTGTAGACGCAATTCGCGAAGGCGAGATCGATAAGTCGCGCAAGAGTATGCAGGCGCATCTGGCCTGGGGACGTGCATTCACCCTCGATCCCAACGGGCGAATGGGAGGGGACTGGCAGCGATTAACGGTCGCTGCAGGCTGATCCTAAAACTGGCGAAGGCTGTAGATTGTGTCGTACGCGAGAGGAAAGCTTGGACTGATCGGAGGAACGTTGCGGAGGGTATTGCGCCCGACTGTTACAACCCCAGTTTGAGCTAGCCATGGCGCGAACAACGCCAAATTCGCTCGACAGCCTGTGCTCAATAACAACGAAGCCATCTAACTGATCGTATGGTCGCTGATCGACTGCCTAAGCCGGCGAACGTCGCGGACGGGCGGAGCCCCGAATCGCCGCAGATATTCGCGGCTGAACTGAGAGGCGCTTTCATAGCCGACCGCATAGGCGACGTCGGAGGCACTATGGTCGCCGGCGAGCAGCAACTGGCGCGCCTCCTGAAGGCGTATCTGCTTCTGATACTGGATCGGGCTCAATCCAGTCAGCGCGAGAAAGTGGCGATGCAGGCTCGCACGGCTCATGCCAGCAGCTTCGCACAGAGCCTCGATCCGCAGCCGCGTATTACCGCGGTCGCGGATCCATTCGACCGCGCGGCGGATGCCGCCGATCGCGCCTTCTGGGCGGGCGATGTGGCGCAACAGTCGACCTTGCGGGCCCTGCAGGAGACGATAAAGCAATTCGCGTTCGGCCATCGGCGCGAGCGCCGGGATGTCCGCAGGCGTGTCGAGCAACGCCAGCAGTCGCAGCAGCGTGTCGCGCAACGGCGGAGTCATCGGATTGATCGCGATGCCGCTGCCTGGTGCGTCCGCGTCGCGCACCGCCGGCATCGTCGATGCGACCTCGGCCAGAAGTGCCGGATCAAGGACTAACGAAATCGCCACATAAGGACTGCCGTCGTCAGCGTCATGGATCTGGCCGCTCAAAGGCAGATCGAGTGCGCTGACCAGATATTGAGACGCGTCGTAGCGCAGGAGGTCGTCGTGGATGGCCACCTCTTTCGATCCCTGCAGAATGAAGCAGATCATCGAGCGGTAGAGACACGGTGACGTTCCCGAGGTCGTTTGTCCTACGCCGATTTCCAGGCGCGGGATCGGCGTCAGGGTCATTCCGGTCCGCCCGTGGCGGAGCGCGATATCGCGATGCGGCTGTAGGTTGTCGGTCATGCCAAGGAGTATGACACCATTTCTCCCATCTGCAAAGCGCTTGAGACAATTAGGCAAGCAATTGAGAGCATTAGGCGGGGCGTCGGACACAGCAATCGCCTATTTGACTGGCAGCGAATGCGACGCCTCAGCGGCGTGCCGTCTGGAAAAATCAATTCACAAGGAACCTAGCCATGTCTCAGAAGATCGCTCTCATTACCGGCGCCAGCCGCGGCCTCGGTCGCAACATGGCGCTGCATCTCGCCAAGCGTAGTGTGGGCGTCATCGGTACCTACCGAAACAGCGCCGCAGAAGCCCAGACGCTGGTCGACGAGATCGAAGCCCTGGGCGGAACGGCGGCGATGCTGGCACTCGACATCACCGATACGGCAAGCTTTTCCGGCTTCGCGCAGGCTGTCACCGACACGCTTAGGACGACCTTTGGGACCGACCGGTTCGATTATCTGGTCAACAACGGCGGCGAGGGCCTCTACGCAATGGTTGCCGAGGCGAGCGAGGAGCAGTTCGACCAGATGGTCGACATGCACCTGCGCGGGCCGCTGTTTCTGACCCAGAAGCTGCTGCCGCTGATCGTCGACGGCGGGCGCATCCTCAACGTGTCCTCGGGTTTTGTTCGCACGACCATGGCGGGCTACGGCCTCTATGCCGCCGCCAAGGCGGCGATGCAGACGCTGACCAAGTTCATGGCGGTCGAACTGGGCGCTCGTCAGATCCGCGTCAACGCGATCGCGCCGGGCGCCATCGCCACCGACTTCGCCGGCGGCCGCGTGCGCGACGACAAGCATATCAACGACTTTGTTGCCGGTAATATCGCGCTCGGCCGCGTCGGCCAGCCCGACGACATCGGTGGCGCGGTCGCCGCAATTCTGTCCGATGATCTCGGTTGGGCCAACGGCACGACGTTTGACGTGTCGGGCGGCCAGTCGCTCTGATCTCCATTCCAGCACATCGAGACACCGTCATGACCGAGCAAAGCCTCACTCTCGTCAGCCACCCGCTGTGCCCATTCGTTCAGCGTGCCGCGATCGTCCTCCTCGAAAAGGGGGTGGCGTTCGACCGGGTCAACGTCGAACTATCGGCCAAGCCTGACTGGTTTCTGGCCCTGTCGCCGACCGGCAAGGTGCCGGTGCTGAAGGTGCGCCAACCGAACGGTGGGGAGGCGATCCTCTTCGAAAGCGTGGTTATCTGCGAATATCTGAACGAGACGCAGGGTGGCGCGGCGATGTACCCCGACGATGCATTGCTGCGTGCACGGCATCGCGCCTGGATCGAATTCGCCACCCAGACCTTTGCCGAGGGCTGGCAGTTCCTTCACGCAAAGGACATGGCGACCGCCGACGCCAGGCGAGCCGCCTTCCGTGATCGGCTGAGCAAGATCGAAGCGGAACTGGGCGACGGCCCGTATTTCGCCGGGGCGAACTTTGGTCTGGTCGATGCGGTCTACGCACCGCTGTTCCGCAATTTCGGGATCATCGATCCGGAAGTGGCGGACCCGATCTTTGCTGGCCTGCCACGTGTGACGGCGTGGCGCGCGGCACTTGCCGAGCGATCCAGCGTCAAGAACGCCGTGATCGACACCTATCCCGACCTGTTTCGCGACCACCTGCGCCAGCAAGGCGCGATGATCGCGGCTTAACAACCAGAATTCCAAGGAGAGATACCATGACCAACCCATCCAATAGCGCGCTGATCCTGATCGAATATGTCAACGACTGGCTCTCCCCGACCGGCGGCATTTATCCGGTGTTTCAGGACCGGGAGCAGGTCGACACCGCGATCGCCAATTCGAAGATCATCCTCGAAGAGGCCCGCCGTCGCGGCCTGCACGTGATCCACGCAGCGCTGAAGTTCGAGCCGACCTTCAAGGTGCTGGGCGAGGCCAAGTACGGCCTGCGTAAGATGACGCGCGACCATGGCGCGTTCCTGGGCGAGCAGGCCGATTTCTTCCCCGGCTTCGAGCCGGCGGAAGGCGAGCATGTCGTTCGCGAGCGCGCCGGCGGCAGCAGCGTCTTCGTCGGAACCACGCTCGACGGCTACTTGCGCAACAACCGCATCGACGAGATCTACCTGTCGGGCTTTTCGCTGCGCCAGTGCGTCGAGTCTTCGATGCGCAATGCCCACGACCTCGGCTACCACACCAACGTCATCTACGACGCGTCGGCCGGCTATACCCGCAAGCAAAAGGACGACTTCGTGGCCGAGATCGCACCCTTCTACGCCAACGCTATCACCACGCAGGAATTCGTGTCGCACGAGTGAACTACCACCGCCCGGCCCTTTCAGGGTCGGGCCTTGGTTTATCAAAGCTTCGGAGGCACTACGATCATTGGATTGATGGTCGAACTCGCAGTCACGCCTGACAGCGGTGCAGCATTCGAACGTGCCTTCGCCGTTCAGGCGGCTGCGGTACAGGCCAACGAACCGGGCAACCGCCTGTACGAACTGTTCAAGTCGACCACTCTGTCTGACAGCTACACGCTCGTTGAAATCTACGAGGATGATGCCGCGCTTCAGGCGCACCGCGCATCGCCGCACATGGCGGCCAATCGACCACTGACCGCGCCCTTTCTGGCCGGGCCGCCCGTCATGCAGGTGTTCGAGGTCATCGCGCACCGCCTCTGACCGGTGCGTTGGCCGGGCTCTTTTACCGAGGCGAGCCCATGGCTGACTTACCCGAAAGTCGCATCGGTTGAGTTTGCCGAACCGTCGCTTACATCTGGGCGTGGTTGCCCAATACTTGGACGACTATTTCTCGCATAGAACGAAGGTAACCTTAACTTTAGAGTTCCATAAAATCCATTATGCGATCTTTCTGACCTAAAACGTGAACCCCATAGCAACAAGCCGGGTGCTGGCCTCGAAAGCCCTCGCCGCGCCAGAACCGTTGACACCGCTATTTCAGTGTTAGTGGCGTAATGGATTGTCGGGAACCTGTGCGAAAGTCTCGGGACGAACTACTTGTCGCCGTTTCTCTTCAAGAACGTTGAGCGCATAGACCGTCCTCAGCCCCATCCGATTGGCCACAAATTCTGCTCCGGGAATGGTGCGGTGATCGGAAATGACGGTGGGTGTAGACTGGTAGTCCGGTAGGCGCTATTCGTGATGTACCAGCATATCACCAAACCCTTCCGCGGATTTTCCAAGGCCTCTTATATTGAAAAAAGTGCAACGCAGCTTTGCCGTCGAGTACAAAACCGGCAGACGAAAACTCGATCCCAAGTCGAACTCGATCTGGGGAAACACGGATCTAAAGTCCGCCGCTCGAGACCTGGAGGAAGAGGCAATGACTTTTCTGTCGGGCAGCTCTCAGAATGGCAAATCCGACAATGAAATGTCTTTACCAAAAGTAGATCAGCCCGAGTCGTTGTTGACACCGCCTCCCGGGCCGTCGACAACTGCATCAGATACACAGGAGATAAGCATGGCCGACGAGACTGATACGGCAATGAGTGCCGCTGTTCCGACCGTTGTCGAAACGCCCATCGCGCCGAAAAAACAGCGCAAACCGCGCGCCAAGAAAGCGGCGGCACTCGAGACCGCGTCAGCTGACGCTTTGGCAGAGCCAACGGCTGCTCTGACCGGCGCCGGTGGTGGGAAGAGGAGAGGGCGCAAGGCAAAGGTGATCGAAGCTGCGTCCAGTGCCAAACGTGCACGTGTGAGCCGTGCTCCAAAGGCTGAGCAGACAGCCTCGGCCGCGCCGATGACCGCGATCGATGAGATGGCAGACCTTTTGCAGTTAGAAGAGGAAAATCAGCGGCTGCGCAAGCTGTTGGCTGAAAAACTTCGCGCTGAAAATGCCGATTTGCGCAAACGGCTCAAGCTCGATTGATATATAAGCAGCCGGTCAACCGCCGGCCGCATTTCCATGCGTATTGAGATAAACAATTTGGCAACGGTGAATGCTGTTGCCGGAACTAAAACTCACTGCCTGCTTGCGGGATAAAACGCGAGGTCGGATAGATGGCGTCTCCCTGGAAACTTCTTGCCCGACTGATCTCCCCGGGACGCGAACACAAGAGAGAAAACGGCTCGACCGAGAAGGTTACGCCGGACGCGTTGGCTATTTCGGGTCCGACTGAAACGCTTGCCGAGGAGAGCCTGATTAGCGCTGCTCGACCGGCAAGTGAGGAGCTACCTCGTCACGATCATGCCGCTGCAATCTCCGCAGTGCCAGTGCATTCCGAAGAAGCCGAAAACAATGTCCGCGACAAGGTCCACGGCGATGTCGCCAAAATGGTGGAGGTCGCTAATCCGGCTATACCCGGTGGTACTGGTATCGACGTCACCGCTGCACATGATACCCCTAGGATCAAGCGAACTGTCGAGGTCGCACCGCGCAAGCAAAGGAGCCGCGGCAAGGAAGCGGTGGCGATAGCGAACGATCGTCAGGTTATCCACACTGCAAACGAGATGAGCCTCGATGACGAGATCAAGGTGCTGAGGGGTCAGTTGGCCAGAAAGCTAACGCTGCAAAACGCGCAGTTGAGAAAAATGCTAGACCGGTTTGAACGGTGAGCGTGCCTGCCCATTTAACCCCGGATCGATTGCAAGCCTGTTGCAGGAGAACGAATCTCAGATTTGAATAGGGTGTCGCCGGTTCGAGTCCTTTCAAGGCGTGGGATTTGAACCGACGACCCTGCTGTTACAAGACCTATCTGTTTCAAATGCTTTAGTAATCAGACATGGCTGGTTGCGTTCGCTTACTTCACAATGCGATAGGCGATATGCCGAGCGAGCGGCGTGTCGAGCATGCTGGTGGGCTCAAGCGTGATCTGATTGGACATCGTGTCGAACAGCCGAGTCCCAGCACCAAAGAGCACCGGCACGATATGCAACTCGATTTCGTCGACAAGCCCGCCGGCCAGTGCTTGGCGAAAGACGTCGGCTCCACCCATGAGGCTCACATCCTTGCCTTCGGCCGCCGACTTCGCCTGCTTCACCGCGTCGGGAATTGAACCAGCCGCGTGATAGATTCCAGTGCTGTGCGAGGCGAGTAAAGGCCGGTGGGTGCGCCGTGCAGGATATGGCTGATGATCACCTTCGCGTTCTCGAGCGGTAGAAGATCAGATAGTTGCCATGAACGCGTCGGCGGATACCATGGTGCTCGTAGCGGGGAACGAGGGCGAAACCGTTGGGGCTGTCGACGAGGTCTTCGCACTTGCTGCGGAGCTCCCGGACGAATGAAAGGGCGCGGCGTGGATTGTCCCATGCGATGTAATCGGCGATCTGCTCAAGATCGTTCTCCGCTTCGTCGGAAAATTCAAGGATCATGCCGATTTTTCGGCCTGATCAGCCATCACACTGTACTTTGCCTCGAGCCGTTCGAAGACATCGCTCGCTGGCTTAGTCCGGCCCGCCTCGGCATCGGCAATGCCGCGCATGATGGAAGCATCCAGTGCGGCAAGCCGGGTCTCCCGGTCCTGAACCAGTCGGACACCTTCGCGGAGGACTTCGCTTTTCGAGCCATAGCGACCTGTGTCGACAAGTTGCTGGATATAGGTTTCGAGCTGCTTTCCCAGATCGGCACTAATCATTCTGCTCTCTCTCTCTCCTGCTGTCCGCGCCGGCCATTGCTACCTCAGCAATCTGGCTGAAGCACCTTGACCGCAGGACCATCGCTCCATCCGCAAAAACAATGCAGGCGTCGTCATCGGTCGGGTTTGGGCGGCATCAAATTGCCGAACTCCATCGGAAAAGGAAATATGATCGTCGAGGTCTTTTCGCCGGCGATGACGTTCAATGTACTCAAATAACGAAGTTGCATGGCCTCGGGTTTCCTGGCGAGGGTTTCGGCTGCTTCAAGCAGTTTGGCTGCAGCCTGCTGTTCGCCTTCGGCATTGATGATCTTGGCGCGCCGCTCGCGCTCGGCTTCCGCCTGCCGGGCAATTGCGCGGATCATCGATTCGTTGATGTCGACATGTTTGATCTCCACATTGGCGACCTTGATGCCCCAGGCATCGGTCTGGGCGTCGAGGATTTCCTGAATGTCGATGTTGAGCTTGTCGCGTTCCGCCAGCATCTCGTCGAGGTCATGTTTGCCGAGCACCGAGCGCAGTGTCGTCTGGGCGAGCTGGCTCGTCGCCATCATGAAGTCCTCGACCTGGATCGTCGACCTCTCGGGATCGACGACCCTGAAATAGATCACCGCGCTGACGCGGACCGAAACATTGTCATGCGAAATGACATCCTGGCCGGGCACGTCGAGCACCCGCGTGCGCAGGTCGACCCGCATCATCTGCTGGACATAGGGGATGAGCAGGATCAAGCCAGGCCCCTTGACACCGGTGAAACGGCCAAGCGTGAAAACCACGCCGCGTTCGTATTCCCGCAGGATCTTGATCGCAGATGCGACGACGACGAGCAGAATAAAGATGATCACAAGATAGAAGGCGAGATCTGCAAACATGCCCATGACTTTTTCTCCTGCATTCTGAAGGCCGTTAGGCCTCCTGCGAACTGCGGACCACTTCGAGCGTCAACCCATCCCGGCCGGTCACTTTCACACGGTCGCCGGCGGCAAGCGGCTCAGTTGAAATGGCCTTCCAGCGTTCGCCATGAGCGATGACGAAGCCCGAGATGCCCGTCCAGCTGTCGACCTTGCCTGAAATTCCGATCATCTGCTCGCCGCCGGTGACGACATCGTGCCAGCGCGAGATGAAGGCGAGACGGGCAATGACAAGGCTAAGAGCGAGGCAGGCGACGGCGATTGCGCCAAGCACCGACCAGGAAACTTTAAGCCCGGGTATGTCCGTGTCGAACAAGATGGTAGCGCCGAGCACCAGTGCGATGCCGCCGCCGACGCCGAGTGCGCCGAAGGACGGCGAATGCGCCTCGGCCACCGTCAGACCCACGCCGAGAATGATCAGCCCGAGGCCCGCAAAACTCACCGGCAGCAAGGCCAGAGCATAGAGACCAAGCAGCAGGCAGATGCCGCCGATCGTTCCCGGCACCAGCGTCCCGGGCGTCAGAAATTCAAAGATCAGGCCGTAGATACCGACCATCATCAAGATCAGCGCGATGTTCGGATCGGTGATCACCGAAAGCAGGCGGGTTCGCCAGTCCGGTTCAAGTTCCTGGACGATGAGACCCGATGTTTCGAGCCGGACATCCGTTTGACCGACCCGCACGACCCGGCCCTGCGCCTGTGCGAGGAGATCGTTTATATCGGCCGCCACGAAATCTATGACCTTCTCACGCAGAGCGGCGGCGGAGGAAAGGCTCGCGGCCTCGCGCACGGCGCGCTCCGCCCAGTCGGCGTTGCGATTGCGCAGTTCCGCAAGACCGCGGATATAGGCCACCGCATCGTTGATCGCCTTCGCCTCGCCGGCATCGCGCGGCACTTGCCGCTGCTTGCCGGTCGTATCAGGGCTGTCGTTTCGGTCACCATCGGATGGTCGGCCGCCAAGTGCGATCGGCGTCGCCGCACCCAGATTGGTGCCTGGTGCCATTGCCGCGATATGGCTTGCGTAAAGAATATAGGTGCCGGCGCTGGCGGCTCGTGCTCCGCTGGGTGCAACGAAACTCGCGACCGGTATCGAGGAGGCAAGGATCGCACGAATGATGTCGCGCATCGACGTGTCGAGACCGCCGGGCGTGTCGATCTGCAGGACAACCAGGCTGGCGCCACGTTCATTGGCCCGTTGAAGGCCGCGTCTTACATAGTCGGCCGTCGCCGGGCCAATCGCCCCGTTCATCTTCAGGACTATGGCGACACGCTCAGCTTCAGATGCGGGCGTCGCCAGGCCCAAAGCCAAGAACAACGTCAGCAGCAAAGCAAGGATTGACGGCATCCACCGCCAAAGCTCCAAACGCCACACAATCGTCCGCCGGACTCGCATATTCTGAAATATATGGCAGAACTGCGAAACGGTAAGAGACAAGTCTTTTCTCTGCGCCAGTCAAGCGCGGCTAGAAACAATTGCAAGCGTCCCCCCCGCAGCACAATCCCATCCGCATGTGATCAGTTCGAGCGCTGCGACAGAGCAGGTCTCGGACCTCCGAGGGTTCGCCGATAGCGAAAAAAAAGCCGCTCGGCGGTTAGAGCCGAGCACGATGGCGCAGGACATGATTGAACCGATGGACGCCGAAGGTGTTGAACGCTTCCATATCCTCAGCCATGACCTTGGTGGCCCGGCCTCCGTCGCGCCGGCCTATTTGGCAGGTGACAGGGCAATCTCCCATTTCGTTCTTCGGGCTTTCGCGTTTTGTCAATCAGTTATAGGTAACGCCAACTCGCTTATGAGATTGTCGATCATCCACCTCCCACCCTGCCCAGGCGGGCGTGATCGCTTAAAAGCAATTGACAGGGGTATTGGCTTCCACCCATCCGGTGAATTCTCAACTTCGGTCCGAGGTCTCCGGAGGCGTCCTGTCTTCAAATCCTCTTCGACGAGATGGACTGGCATCAACCCCCACCCGAGGCCAGCACGCAGGAATTCCTGTTTCGAGCCCAGGTCGGCCACCCGCCAGACCTTCTGCGAAAACACCCCGAAAGTTCGCCCAGTTGATCGAGAAGTCTTGTCTGATATTATAAGCTGGTTGTGCTGAGTTAACGCCGAATGCGTGATCGGTTCTCGTTCCATTGAAAGAGGATGGCTACTTCCGACGACGAGACACATGGGTATGTCGCAAAGCGGTGTCGTCACGAATTCGGAGGGCGCGTCGGGCAAGGTGCCAATGACCGCAAACGAAGCCTGGCTGTCCCAGACGGTTTGCAACGTCGATCCGAGCGACTCCGAATATACCGAGAGAGCGGTATGGGGAAATTCCCGCCTGAACCTGTCTATGACGGCTGTCAGTCTCGATGTTGGCAGCATCACATCCACCGCGAACGCAAGTTCCGCTTCAATGTGACCCTGAAAGTTCGCCGCCTTGGCTCTGAACGCATCGGCTGCATCGAGCGCAGCCTTAGCGTCCGGCAACAATGCCCTGCCATGTTCAGTCAGTTCGGTGCGCCTACCATTCTTCCGGAATAGGGCATAACCAAGTTGCGACTCCGTGGCTATGACGGCCTCGCTGACCGCCGACTGCGCCTTGCCGAGGAAGCGTCCGGCCGCTGAAAGGCCTCCCTGCTCCGCTACGGCGACAAATGCCCTTAGGCGCTCAAGCGAAACGTCTTTCATACCAGCCCCATCGGAAAGTCCGATAAAACATATCGAGTTTCATCGGCTTCTCAAGCGACCTCTTGATGCTTATTCGAAATGAACTGCAGCGCCGAAAGCAATGGAGACATCAATGCCAGACTCTACACCAATTGAGATCGCCAAGACGTTTTTCGGCCACTGGAATGCCAATCGCGTCGACGAGGCCTTGGCAATGCTCGCTTCCGACGTTGTCTACGACAACGTCCCGCTCCCTAATATCGTCGGCGCTGACGCCGTCGCGAAGTTCCACAAGGAGTTCGGCATCGGTACCGCATTCACCTTGGATTGGCAGGTGAAAGCGATCGCGGCAGACGGCAACGTCGTCCTGAACGAACGTGTTGACATCTTTCGTCACCAGAGTGGTGGTACCATTACGCTCCCCGTCATGGGGACCATCACGGTGGTTGACGGGAAGATTACCGTGTGGCGCGATTATTTCGACGCAGGTGATTTCGACCGGCAGCTGTCGCAGATCAAACTCTAAGCAGCAGAGCCAAGTCCATAAACACATCACCCTCCGCCGGGCCTTTCCAGCCCCGGGGCGCAGCCGTGCGCCCTCGCGCAAAGGACATCTCGGGCACGAGAAAGTCCTATCGTCGACAGACGAAACATTCGTCGCCCGATCCCTGCTAGCGAGCGGAAGCTCTCGCCTTCTTGGGGACCGAGATACCGCTTTCCCGCTCAAGTTTTTTGCGAGCCAGCTTGCGGACACGCCTGATACCCTCGGCTTTTTCACGAGCACGTTTTTCGGAGGGTTTTTCAAAACGCTCCCGAAGTCTGGCCTCCCGGAAAACGCCCTCGCGCTGCAACTTCTTTTTCAAAAAACGGAGCGCTTGCTCAACGTTATTGTCACGTACCATAACTTGCATTCTAAACTCCCAAGGTCACTGACGCGCGCCTCATTAGATCTATGCACATTGATGATCAAGACTTGGAAGACAGTTTGTCTAGATTCTCTGTCGCAACCGCTTTCAAAAGCACGGTCGCAAATGGCTAGAGTAAGCTCTGCCCGCGATTGGCGGGTCAGAAGTTCATATCCTCTCAAGAGCTAGGTTTTGTCAGGCCGCTGCGCATGAGAAACGCCAACGGTGATTGGTCTCGTTGCGTAAGTTTCGGATGCAAGATCACAACCGAATCCGCCGGGATTTTCCTCTGACCTGAGTCCCCCTTCAGTTTTCGGGGATCAGGGCATGAACGTCCATTACAATCGCAGCTCCTGTCGGCGCGGCTGGCGGGTCTCATAAACCATATACTTGGATCGTTCGATACCGGCAGGCGCGGAACGTTGAAAGCGGCCACGATAGTGGTTAGGGCTCACTCCGATCGTTCGCACAAAGGCGCGGCGCATCGCATTGACGTCGCTAAAGCCGCACATGGCGGCGATCTTCTGCAGCGGCTGGGCGGTATCCTCCAGCAGACGGCGGGCAGCGTCGGTTCGCGCCGCCGTGACGAAATCCGCTGGCGTCATGCCGAGCTCGCGGCGGAACACCCGGGCGAAATTGCGTTTGCTCATGCCGATTTTCTGCGCCAGATCATCTACAGCGAGCGAAGCGCCGAGGTTTGCCAGCACATATTCCTGCGCCTTCTGGATCAGCGTCGTTTCAGACATCTGGCCGACGAGATGGGCGCTGAACTGCGATTGTCCGCCTGGACGCTTCATGAACATCACCATGTAGCGGGCAACGATCATCGCGACATCGCGCCCGTGATCTTCTTCGACCAGCGAGAGCGCCAGATCGATGCCCGATGTGACGCCCGCAGCCGTTATGAGTGCACCGTCGCGAATATAGATCGCATCGGGATCGAGATCGATTGCCGGAAAGTCCCTGGCGAACTTGCCGGCACATTCCCAATGCGTCGTTACGTTCTTTCCGTCGAGCAGCCCCGCAGCCGCCAACAGGAACACGCCGGTACAGATCGACCCGAAGCGCCGGACCGTCGGCACCCGCCGCTGCAGCCACGCGATAACCTCGGGATCGATCGTCTGGAACGACGGATCGCCAGCGACAAGCAGCGTGTCGATCGGCTCGTCCGGGTCGAAGATCGTCCGGTCGGCGAGGAAGCGGAGTTTGCCCGTTCCGTTGACGGACGCCGCTCCTGTCGACATGATCTGTATGTCGTATGCATCCGTGTCGCCAAGCCTTTGGGCGGCTTCCCAGAAGACCTCGGCGGGGCCGACGATATCCAGAGACTGGACCCCGGGCGGGGAAAGAATAACAATGCGCATTGCCTTGACCCCTGTTGCGATGCGGATCCGGAAACGCCCGCATGTTCAATCCATGCAATTAGCCTGCCAGCTTACGAAAGGCTGCGGCGGATCTGCCGGCTGTCGAGATGAAAATTCCGCTGTGCCGGTGCCACGCCGGCCTCGATCCTCTGCCAGGCGGCACTGAGCAAGGCAGGGGCGTTCCGCCTGGCGAAGGCGAGGCATTCGTCCGGCGAAGGACTGGCGCCGAGCAATGTCCGCAGCGCAAGCCGGTGGACGAAACAGTGGCCGCCATTGCCGGCGTCAAACTGGAGCGCGTCGATATCCTCGCGCCATGTGAGGTGCAACTCTTCCACCTATGCCTCGAAACGCCGGAAGAACGTGCCCGTCAGCGATCCGAGCAGCGCCCAGAAGACGAGGCTGGTCATGGCTGCGGCGGCGATAAACTGATGTTCGAGCGCCTCCGGAGCCAGCGCATGCCGGCCCTCTGGCGCGGCTGGCGCACCGATCACATGCGGGGCCGCGATCAGCACGATGGCGGCGACCGCCGTCCATGGCTTCCTATGAAAGGCGATCAGGGCGAGGCCGCAAGCCGTCGCAGCCGCCGTCGCTATCCACCAGACC